>CAYZGF010000187.1:2812-4725 GCA_964477595.1 uncultured Algimonas sp. | reverse complement strand
GGTTTGAAGATACGGTTGTATCGGACGGAAGCGCTTTAGTTCAGAGCATAGGTGACTTTCATCTCTAAAGGGGACGTTAGCTAAGTGAATCTAAGCCAGCCCACCTTGAAATCCTTCAGTCTCATTTTCATTTATCAAAGCTATCATAATCTTACCTTTGCACTTCCACTGATGGCAGCGCAGACGGCTTTCAAATTGATCTAAATAGAGCTGACGCATATGTGACTTATGCAAATGATGGGCAGGTAACTCGTACCATACATAGCTACAAGATTTACACCTACATTCAATTCGTTGTTCCGGCTCAACATCCAAAAGCTGAAGTTCTGTTTTCCAGCCCATCACCAAAAATCCTCAGCCCGAGGTATGCGCGTATAACTTATTTTCCCGCCGAGATTTCCTCCTGGCGGCATAACCCACTTGCCCATTGTCACCAGAGACTTGCCATAGCGGGCGTTTAAACCATCAACGGCTTTCGTTACGTTTTCCCACTTCTGACGTTCAGTGTCATCATTTAAAAGCATATCGAGTTGACGGCTATCAGAAGGGGTAAGGTCGCCCAATGTAACGCCCACACGAACGATTTTCATTCTGGCCGGCACATCACGCTTTGCGTGTTCCCACAACACATCAAGCGCCTTCAAGCAGGCTTGATCATCATTAGCCGAGTGGAGCTTATGCTTGGTCGTCCAGCTATATTCACCTTTCTTGTAACCCCGCCGCAAACTGAGCCACATATAAAGATTGCTGGCATAAAAGCCTTCGCGCCGCATCCGCCGTGCCGCTTTCACAAGTAAGATACGGGAACAATCCCGCGCGTCTTTTATCGTGCGAAGGTCCGGCGGCAACACGCGGCCATGTCCGAACATACCGCGTTCTGATTTACCCGCTTGAATATCATATCCATGTAGCGCGTACCAAAGTCGTTCACCGGTCACATTCCGCCAGAGCTTTCGCATTTGTTTCGGCTCCGTCGCCATGAGGTCGCGCATATTATATATACGCGCCATATGCAGACGCTTTTCCATGCGTTCGCCTATTCCCGGGATGTCGTCAAAAGGAAGGTCTAGTAATGGTGCTGGCATGATGTCTGGTGACCAAATGGTGACACCATTGGGTTTATCCATCTTACACGCAATTTTGGCGAGATGACGATTAGCAGCAAATCCAATCGAGCAGGTGATATACGGTCCTACGCCTTCGGCAATTGCGGCCTTCAGTCTTAACGAGAGCCCACGAGGGTCAGCACTGTCTTTGCGGTCTAGCTTACAACACAGTTCGTCTATCGATTTAATTGCACCAACAGGGATGACGCTATTTATTTCTGCCAACAAAGCATTATGCGCGCGGCGATACAGATCAGGGCTTTGTGGTTGTAAAATTAATTCAGGGCATATTTTCTTGGCATCTGCCAATCGCATAACGTTTTTGACGCCTAGCGCTTTCGCTTCTTTTGAACAGGCAATAACGCAAGTGTGGACGGTCCCATCAAATGGAACGATGCCAACCGGCTTTCCACGTAAATGTGGTCTAGCCTGTTGTTCAACGCTAGCAAAGAAGCCGTCGAAATCGAGATAGAGCCATTCTAATGTATTGGGTTTTCGCACTGTGTTCTAACATCCTATGACGGGACGGAGACGTAAGAACGAAACAAGAACAAAAATCAACTAGGAATATGGTCCTAGCTTGTGGACAGATGCAAACTCTATGCCCAGTATTTGAAATAGCCTTAGATAAGACACTAGGCCCAAGGTCGGCTTAGCTCCCAAATCAAAACTAACGACCCTCCATTTAAGGACAAACTTTCGCTTGCCGCGACCAGCCGTGCCAAACCCTCCGTGCGCCACGGCACCGACTCGCCCCAATCACTGGGTCCCCAAAACCTTAATATCCACAGGCCGATGATTCACAGG
>CAYZGF010000187.1:0-2802 GCA_964477595.1 uncultured Algimonas sp. | reverse complement strand
CTTCTCGAATATCTACTTGAAAGCACAATTTCTTATTTTGGGTGACCTTTGCCTTTGACCTTAGGCCAGCCAAGCTAACAATTAAGGAATAGCGCCTTCACGTTTGAGAGCAGTCTTTTTCCTCCCCCACCCACTCATGCCTACGGCTCCTAGCGCCACGGCACCGACTCGCCCCAATCTCCACGCCCCCAAAACCTTAATATCCACAGGCCGATGATTCACAGGATGTTGACGTTTTGTTCTCATATGAATAGAACAAATATAGAACATAAAGATTTACACTGAGGAAAACCCTATGACACGCCAACTCATCCACGACATTTCTTCCGCTCTCGTTTTGGCTGGCTTCGTTGCCGTCGTAACACTTTGGATGATGGTGATTGGCGGTTAGGTCCTCTCACAGTGATGGAGTTTTGATGACCCGACCGGTTCGCGATTTTGTCCACCTGCGTATGCGCTCTCCTTATTCCATGCTGGAAGGGGCGCTCAAAATCGACGAAACCGCGAAGCGCGCCGTGCGTTATCGCCAACCCGCTCTAGCCATAACAGACACGAATAATCTCTGCGGTGCGTTAGAGTTCTGCGAGAAAGTTTCAGGTGAGGGGCTACAGCCTATTATTGGTGTCACGCTCACGATTGATCTGGAAGGGGCGAAACAACCCGGACAAATCCATAGTGAGCCCGACGGGACGCTAGTCCTTCTGGCTCAGAATGAAGTGGGCTATGGCAATCTAATGGACTTGTCATCGGCGGCGTTCTTAGAGATTGAACCCACCGATCTTCCCCATATCAAAGCCTCTCGGATTGAAGGCTGGACAGATGGCGTTATTGCCCTGACGGGGGGGCAAGACGGTGTTCTGAATACACTCATTAAGGCAGGACGCGCGGCAGAAGCCGAGGCTTGGTTGCTGAGGTTGAAGTCTCTTTTTCCTGATCGGCTCTATGTCGAAATTCAAAGGCACACACCGGAAGAGAGTGCCCTAACGGAAGCGGCGCTCATTGATCTCGCCTATACACATGATCTGCCGCTGGTTGCGACCAATGAACCTTACTTCCTCGATCCGGATATGCATCAGGCGCATGATGTTTTACTCGCCATGAGTGAGAGTAGTTATGTCTTGGAAAAAGACCGCCGTCGTTTGTCGCTTCAGCATTATTTCAAATCATCGGAAGAGATGGTTGGGTTATTTAATGACCTTCCGGAAGCCATTGAAAACACGCTGAGAATTGCAGAACGCTGCGCCTATCGCGTTCCGAAACATGCGCCCATTCTGCCGAGTTTTGGTGATGGTTCAGACTCTGAGGATGAACTGCTCGTTCAACATGCCAAGGCTGGATTGGAAAAACGCCTTGAGCAGGTAGAGCTGGCAGAGCCGCGAGAGGCCTATTTTGAACGCCTCGATTTCGAACTTGATATTATCAAAAATATGGGGTTCCCGGGCTACTTCCTGATCGTTGCGGACTTTATCCAATGGGCCAAAGATCACGGCATTCCGGTCGGCCCCGGACGGGGGTCTGGTGCAGGCTCTGTTGTGGCGTGGGCGCTGACGATTACGGATTTGGACCCGCTGCGATATGGCCTCCTATTTGAGCGCTTCTTGAACCCGGAACGTGTGTCCATGCCGGACTTCGATATCGACTTCTGCCAAGAACGTCGCGGTGAGGTCATTGACTATGTCCGCAGAAAATATGGTGACGGGCAGGTGGCCCAGATCATTACATTCGGGACACTGCAAGCTCGTGCGGTCGTGCGGGATGTCGGGCGGGTCATGCAAATGCCGCTCGGTCAAATTGACCGTCTGGCGAAGTTGGTCCCGTCTAACCCAGCCAATCCTGTATCATTGCAACAAGCCATCCGCATGGAAAAAGGCTTGCAGGAAGCGCGTGATGCGGAGCCTAAAGTCGCACGTCTCCTAGACACGGCGCTTAAGCTTGAAGGTCTGTACCGCAATGCTTCGACCCATGCCGCCGGTGTTGTCATTGGCGACAGGCCTCTGACCCAAATCGTTCCGCTCTACCGTGATCCGCGCTCTGACATTGGGGCGACGCAATTTACGATGAAATGGGCGGAAAAAGCGGGATTGGTGAAATTCGACTTTTTGGGTCTGAAAACGCTTACCGTGATTGATCGCTGTATTGGCTATCTCAAAAAACAAGGGATTGAGCTCGACCCCGAAACCCTCTCCACAACTGTTCCCGAAGCCTATAAGCCTTTGGCGGAAGGTCTGTCCGCCGGTGTGTTCCAGCTGGAGAGTTCCGGCATGCGTGATGTGCTCAGGAAGCTCGCCCCCGATAGTATTGAAGAACTCACCGCGCTTATCTCGCTCTACCGTCCGGGGCCTATGCGCAATATCCCCGATTATGTTGAACGCAAATGGGGACGACAAGAGATCAGCTACCCGCATCCCAAGTTGGAGACGATCCTCGAAGAAACCTACGGCATTATCATCTATCAGGAACAGGTGATGGAAATCGCCAAAGTTCTGTCAGGCTTTAGTCTGGGTGACGCGGATTTGCTCCGCCGCGCGATGGGTAAGAAAGACCAAGCGGAAATGAACCGCCAAAAAGGTAAGTTCATCGACGGCGCGGTGGAACGCGGTGTCGACGGCGATCAGGCTGCGGGCATCTTTGACCTCGTGAACGAATTTGCGGGTTATGGTTTCAACAAGTCCCATGCGGCTGCCTATGCAATGATCACATTCCGCACGGCTTATCTGAAAGCGCTGCACACAACAGAGTTCCTCGCTGCGATCATGTCGCTCGATCTCGCAAATGTCGAAAAGCTCGCGCAGTTCTATCAGG
>CAYZGF010000186.1:0-4732 GCA_964477595.1 uncultured Algimonas sp. | reverse complement strand
CCAGTCGCTTTGACCCGATCAATTGCAGTAGGGGTTAGGTTGATTTTCATGTTCGTTGTTGTCCTCAAAGGGGTGCATATGGGGTGCAAATTAGCCAGTAGATAGCGATGCTTCCCGTTATCTACCCGTAGTTGGGATGCAAGAATGACGCCATTTTATTGGAGTTTTGTGGTTAAACCGTAGTTACAAGGCTATCAAACTCCAGATTAGGAATCTGATGCTCTATCCGACTGAGCTACGGGACCACAGAACGGCCTTATTCTAACGTTTTAAAACTCTCAAGCGGTGCCGATTCGACCTGTTGCAAAAACTGTGAAACTATCCCTGCGTGTTCAACTTGGCTAACAAACAAATAGGACTAACGCGCCGTAGCGCTTTGATGGGTGCCGCCGCGTCGATAGTTTTGATGGGGAATATTAAATCACCATCAAGCGCTGCGCCGCAAGCAGGAGAAACAGGTCGGGTCGTGCGTGTTGTTGACGGCGACAGTTTTGTTTTATCCTTAGAAGACGGTACCGAACTCTCCGTTCGCTTATCTGCGATACAAGCGCCGCGAACGGCGCAACGGGCGGCGCGCGCTTGGCCTTATTCGTCAGAGGCGCGGGCCGGGCTGTCTGCGCTCATTAAAGGCCGTGTTGTCCAATTATATTATGGCGGCGAAACTCGGGACCGTTTTGGGCGGGCCGTTGCACAAGTCTATACCATCGATAATTTCGGACAGCCTGATTTATGGGTGCAAGGCGAGATGATCCGTTTGGGCCTCGCGCGGGTTTATAGTTGGAAAGGTGAGCTGGCGGATATGGCCGCACTTTATGCTCTCGAAACGCAGGCGAGGGAGCGCAATCGTGGTCTTTGGTCTTCATCCTTTTATGCTGTTCGGAAACCCGATCCTGATCCGCTTGCGCAATATGTCGATAGTTTGCAGATTGTGGAAGGGGTCGTGACCTCAACCGCCGATGTCCGGGGGCGCATCTATCTCAATTTCGGTGCAGATTATAAAACGGACTTTACGATCGCTATTGCAAAGAAAAATGTAAAACGTTTTGCCGCGATTGATCCGGTTGGTCTGACGGGAGCTCGACTGCGCGTGCGGGGCTGGATCGAAATGATAAACGGCCCGATGATCTGGTTGGATCACCCGGGCCGTTTGGAAATCTTAAGCTGAGACGGAGCCCCTAATTGCAGGTCATGTCCGGTAAATCCACACGCATGCCGCCGCCTGCTTCTAGCAGGTAGCAGGATGTACCCGTGCTCATCAGCGTGAAACGGGTAGGTGTACCCGGAACACGATCTGTCAGGCCGGGTACAGCGACAGGTCGGACAATCAAGATCGACGTATCGGATAACCGTCCCGGATCCATGTCCAGATCATCGCGTCCCATAGCCGATTTAACTGCCGTCTTAATGGCCATAACCTGCATATCATCTGGCGTGACGGCCAATTTGGCCGCCTTCGCCTTTGGAACGCTTTGACAGGCTGTCATGGCGAGAATGGCCGCAAGAGGGACAAGGCGGGAGAGGATCATTTCAAATCCTCAATATCGCCATCCGTGACGCCCAAAATACGGCTCGTGCGCATGAATTCATCCATCTTGAAGCGCTCATTATTAAAAATGTCGGCTTCAGGATAAATGGAGGCTTGTATTTTAGATTGGACCGGCTTTGCAACGGTAGCCGCTGGGCATGTGCCATCTTCTGCGAATTGCAGAGCTGCTGCGAATAACGGCTCATCAGCATCGCCTAGGACGCCCTGAAACTCATCTGCTATCGTACAGCCCGGAACCTCTACGCCAAATCCTGCACCCGCATCATTCGGCAAGAATCCATCAGCATAATCGCCAAAGCCTTTGTCATTTGAGCCACGGAATTGGACAGTAAAATAGGTCTCACCGCAATTATCAGTTGGATAGAACCCATAGGGCTTCCCGCAGGTTTGAGTGCCGATGAGAATGACTTCAACATCAATACCGCGAAGGCCGTTAATGACAGCTTCTGACGCGGAACAAGTTCCGTCTGTTGACAGAATGAAGATACGGTCCAGATCTAATTCCGGCAATGGCGTGCCTTCATCAACTGTAAAGCCGACGCCTGTGCCAATGAATGGGGTTGGCGTTAAGGGGCGCCCTGTAACCGGGTTGGTCGTCGGGTTTTTATCGTTGAAGGTCAGGCGATCAAACGTCTTGCCGTCTGATGCGTCATCACCGGCAACCATATAGCCGATCTGCGCTGCAACGGCCAGTAATCCGCCGCCATTATAACGTAAATCCAAGACCAAGTCGTCGACATCCGCGTCTTCCATTTCGGTCATCGCATCGAAGATCGCCTTCTCAGAGCTGAAGGGGGAGAATGTCGTGAAATGTATATAGCCGACTTTTGTGTCATCATCGACGTCAATAACTGACGTAGTCGTGACAGGCTGTTCAACGACATCAGCGGAGGTGATTGTAATGTCACGCTCAGCTCCATCTACGCCCAAAACCGTGAAACTATGTTCTTCGCCCGGGGTCGCCGGAAATAATCCGGCCAATAAAAGGTCGAGTTCTGCTTGTGTATTAGCTCCGTCAACGGCATCGATTCCGTCAATGACAAGAATTCTGTCACCCCGTCGGAATCCGTCGGCTTCCGCTGCGGGACTTCCCGGCTGGGTGAATGCAATCCGAATGTCTCGTCCAGGAGGCGCTCCACGTAAAACACGCAAACTTGCACCATAGCCTGAAACGGCTTCACCGGATTGACGGTCTTCAAATTCTTCTGTGTCTTGAGAGAAGTGGAATTGGTCTACAGGCGCACCGGATGCAGTTGTGCGCGATGTTCTTAAAAGGTCGAAATAATCAATGCGGTCGGCTGTATCGTTCGGGTCAAGATCCGGAACCTCATCATACCAAAGGTAAGTTTCATTCGTCCAAGAGCGAAGCCAGAACTTCTCGATAAGTGTCGAACCGTCTGTATCGGCGCGGCCTGCACGTGGGTTTTCACACTGGTCTTTGAAGGAAGAGGCAGCTTCGAAAGTCCCGGCTTCAAATACGGGATCGGTGCTGACGGGTGGGGGAGGTGGCGTCACAACTGCGGGAGGTGTTGGGGAACTTCCCCCGCCACCGCCGCCACAAGCCGCTAACATCGTGCAGCTTGCCGCTGATACCAAAAGGAGTTTTATCGAATTTGTCATAGACTTACCTTACGCAGACGCACCCCAACGTGAGCTGAACGATGGTCAAGGTTCCGCGTAAGGTCAAGCGGTGCAACTGTAACGATTACAGGTCAAATTCGGAAATTTGACCTGATTTTGAGAATGAGGGCGACTTTACGCCGCAGCTTCACCATCTTTGCCGTCAGAATCGGCATTTGCAGCCGCATCCTTGGCGGCTTTCGCGGCCTGACGAGACCGGGCTTTTGCAAGTGTTTCCAGAACTGATTCCAGGGCGGCATCGCGTGATTCTTTGCGGATGGCTGCGACTTCACGGACCATGCGGTCGATCGCACGTTCATAAAGTTGACGCTCTGAATAGGACTGTTCCGGTTGAGCGTCGGTTCTGTGTAAATCACGAACAACTTCGGAGACGAGAATCAGATCGCCGGAGTTGATTTTCGCTTCATATTCCTGCGCACGGCGGGACCACATTGTGCGTTTAATACGAGCACGTCCTTTGAGTGTCGTGAAGGAATCTTTCAGAGTCAACTCATCGGAAAGAGCTCGCATGCCTGATGTTCCGGCCTTTGCAGTTGGCACCCGCAAGGTCATTTTGTCTTGTTCAAAATGAACAACATAAACTTCAATATCGAAGCCGGCGATGACTTCTTGATCAATCGATGTGACGATCCCGACACCATGGGCGGGGTAAACAATATGCTGGTTCGCCTTGAACAGACGCTTTGTTGATTTTTTCTTCTTCGCAGCAGGTTTCTTAGCAGCCATTGAATATGTCCTTCAGTCTCTCAAATCAAAAGCGCGGCAGCTTAGTAAAAGCCATCCGCGCTTTGTGTTATTTGAGGATGTCATATCACAATTTTAGGGTAAAAGCGAATCCCGCTTTTCAGATCAAAAAAGACAGAGTTATTCGTCGCCCGTACCGGGTTTTTCGCTGAAATATTTTTCAAACTTCCCTGTCTCGGATTCGTATTTTTCACGATCCGCCGGCGGCTCTTTCTTCACCGTGATAACCGGCCAGAGCTCTGCATATTTTGAATTGATTTCGAGCCATTTTCCGTCGGGTTCGTCTTCCGTGTCCGGCACGATGGCATCCACGGGGCATTCGGGTTCGCACACACCGCAATCAATACATTCGTCAGGGTGAATGACGAGCATATTCTCGCCCTCATAGAAGCAGTCTACAGGACAAACTTCGACACAATCCATGAACTTACATTTGATGCATTCGTCTTTGACGATGTAGGTCATCTGCTCTGGGCTCCAAATTCAATCTGTGGCACGCCAAAATAAGCGTGCGGCGCGGATGTGACGGACGGGACCGTTACTGTCAACCACCTGCTACTGCGAGGTCCTGTTGACGTTTAGCGTTTCCTACAGATTTGAGACCAAAATCATTCAGTTTTAGGAAAAGCGCTGAAGGCGGGCGTCCGCCCGGCGAGGTGTTTTGACGACAAGATGGATGATTTTGGCCAAACCGCGCAGCGGCGGGGCCGTTTTGCCCGACTTTCGCGTCGCGAATGCTCGAAATTGCCAGCAGTTCCTTGCGCTTTTCTACGCCCTCGAACCGATGGCGGGCCGATCAAA
>CAYZGF010000185.1:0-4742 GCA_964477595.1 uncultured Algimonas sp. | reverse complement strand
TCATCGGAATGTTCACGAAAAAATGGGAAAAAGAAGTTGAGGATGCAAACGCTCAAATAGCGGCTGAAACTTAGTTTAGTCAGAATAAAGAGAAAAAGCCCGCTCATTTGAGCGGGCTTTTTTATTGGATGGGTATTGTGGAACTTTGTTCCACCCTTGCTTTTGGCAAGGTCAGCGAAAATACCACTACAGCCGCTTCGACTTCGTCTTCGCAGCGGGTATTTTCGCTCTAAGCTATCGCTTATTCATCATCATGCCGAGGATGTCGTCCATGGAGCTGCCATCGCCATCCGCGTCGAGCATTTTGCCGAGCATTCCGAGGCCTTGCTGATGGGCAGAGCTGGCTTGTCGCTGCATTTGGGCTTGCTGCTTGCGAGCACCGCCGCCCAGAAGACCGCCCAGTAATCCGCCCAAACCGCCTTTGGACTGCGCGCCGCCTGTGAGCTGCTGCATCGCCATTTGCGCGATCATGCCTTGCAGGCCGCCACCGCCAGCTTGGGTGTCGTTAAACATACCCGCGCCGCGCGTTTGTTTGCCGAGAGAGCCCATCGCCATCATGGCGACCATTGGCAGCATTTTCTTGAGAATATCAGATGATACGCCCGATTGTTCTGCCGCGCGTCCTGCAACTGCGCGTGAGACTTCTTTTGTTCCAAAGAGGTGGCCCAAAATCCCATTGCCTTCATTAATGGCATCTTGGCGCGCGAGATTGGCGGGATTGTCAAGATATTGGTCGTGACTTCCATTTTGAAGCGCGCCCAGTAATCCGGCCAAGCCTTGAGGTGTCCCTGAGTTTTGCTTCAAACCCGAAGAGATTGCCGGTAGCAAAGCCGCAATCGCGCTTTGGCTCTGTTGCGCGTCCAATCCGAACTGGCTCCCGATTTGCTGCGGGGCTTGTCCGCCCGCTGCGCTCATGATCATCTCCATCATGTTCATACCCATATCCACACTCCTATTGCTGATGGTTGGCAAACATTATGTAGGAAAGATAACGTGGGCGCGAGTAAGTTTCTCGGTTTTCATGAAATCGGTTTAGGTGGCGTTCAGAAATCTTACGTCAAGAATCTATCGACGGAGTGCTAAGTAGGGCTCGTAAACCAACAGCGCATTTTGGGTCATTTCTGCCATGACGAATGCTAGGCCCATGAAAATCAAGAGTGCTTTAGGCCATCTGTAACAACGCTCGATGATAGCCGAAATCGCCGCTAAGAGTAGTAGAATCCAATTCAAAATAATAATGTGCATAAGAATGCTGGGTGCATGTAATCCAGCATAAGTTGCGTCCAGCGCAAAGGCTAATTCAACAGTTTCGCCATCGGCAAAAGTTGAAGCCATTACAAAAAGACCCAAGACGAGGACCCGCTGAATAATAATTGGAAGCAACAAAAGGCTGAATTCAATCGGCCTGATCTGCCACCAACGCAGATAGGTAGTATGCTTAAACCGCACTCCCGCCGACCGTGATGTTTTCGACATAGAGGCTGGGTTGGCCGACACCGACGGGAACGCCTTGTCCGGCTTTGCCGCAGACGCCGATACCGGGGTCGAGTTCCATATCATTGCCGACATGACGAATTTGGGTGAGGACAGTTGGACCGTCCCCAATCAGCGTGACACCTTTCAGCGGTTCGCCGACTTTGCCGTTCTGGACGCGGTAAGCTTCCGTACATTGGAACACGAATTTCCCGCTGGTGATGTCAACCTGGCCGCCGCCGAAATTTGTTGCGTAAATGCCGTCTTTCAATTCAGCTAGCATCTCGCCGGGATCGCGTTCTCCGCCCAGCATAAATGTATTTGTCATGCGCGGCATGATGGAATGGGCGAAGCTTTCGCGGCGACCATTGCCAGTGGCCTCAACACCCATCAGTCGGGCATTTTGACGGTCTTGCATAAAACCGACAAGGATGCCGTCCTCGATCAAGGTTGTCCGGCCCGTCGGCGTACCCTCATCATCAATGGTAAGGCTGCCGCGCCGTCCGGCAATAGAGCCGTCATCAACGACTGTCACACCGGGGGAGGCGACACGCTGCCCCAGCATACCCGCAAAGGCGGATGTGCCTTTGCGGATGAAATCACCTTCCAATCCGTGTCCCATCGCTTCGTGGAGTAGTACACCCGGCCAACCCGGTCCTAAAACCACATCCATTTGTCCGGCAGGCGCAGGAACGGACTCTAAATTCACTTGCGCTTGGCGGAGCGCCTCTTTCGCCAGCGGTTTCCAAAATTCCGGCTGGATATAGCCATTGTAAGCTTCACGTCCGCCCGCACCGGCAAAGCCTGTCTCGCGCCGTCCGTTTTTCTCGGCCGTGATCATAATGTTCAACCGGACGAGGGGGCGGATATCGTCATAGCGTTCGCCGCCCGCGCGTAAGATAGCGATGGCGCGGCGATTGGCGCTCATAGAAGCTGTGACCTGCACGACTTGCGGGTCGAGCGCACGGCAATAGGCGTCTATTTCCTGCAAAAGTTCGACCTTCACGCCAAAGCCCGGCGAGGCGACGGGATCAATATCCGGATAAAGGGATGTATTTGTACGACGCGGGGAGGGCGAGGCCGTGCCGTCATAGCCCTGTTTAGACAGGCTGACCGCACCGGCCGCCCGCGATAAGGCACCGGGGGATAGTTCGGTTGATTGGGCGAAGCCGGAGGTTTCACCCGCGACGCAGCGCAGGCCAAAGCCGCGGGACGTGTCAAAGCTTGCCGTTTTCAACCGACCATCATCAAATGTCAGCGATTCGGAGGCGGAGCGCTCAACAAACAGCTCGCCATCATCAGCCCCACGCAGGGCCTCATCCAGCTCAGTTTGGGCCGTTTGTGCGTCAAGCGCACTGTCATCAAATACGAAATCGGTCATATAGGCTTTCAGTAAGGCAAAATTCGTCTGAACTTTCGCCGTTATAAGGCTTTATCTAAGGGCTATCTCGGGATAGACAACCGCGGAAATGCGACAATTGGCGCTGGAATCCCTACGGGACTTTTCAGCCTTTGGCGCATATATGCTTTCAATGCTGACGGCGACAGGCCGGGCGGCGCGAAATTCAAGAGGGACACATGCGGTCTAAAAATACAATTCTCGCACTGGTTGTTGCGATCACGCTGGCGGTGCTGTGCTATATTGTACTGGCATTTGTTGGTATTAGCGGTGAGCGCGGCATGGGTGTTCCGGCCCCGAATGGCTTCTATCTGCAAGATTCCGCAACGCCGGTGATGGATGATTTGACGAAAGTTTATAATCTCGTCAGCTATATTATTGCAGGTATCGTGGCGTTTGTTCTGGGTCTGATGGCCTATATCATGATCCGTTACCGGGAAAAAGCGAACCCGATCCCGTCCAAGACATCACACAACACTTTAATCGAGGTGATTTGGACAATTGTTCCGGTTCTCATCCTCATTGTCATCGCGATCCCATCCATGAATCTTCTGTATAAGCAGGACGTCATCAAGGACACGGAAGTCACCGTTAAAGCGGTCGGCAATACATGGAACTGGGCCTATACTTACCCTGACAATGAAAATGTCGAAGAGATCATTTCAAACCCGCTTGACGAAACAGCATCAAAAGAGGCGGGTAAGCCTTATTTGCTTGGGACTGACGGTGCAATGGTCGTGCCTGTTGACACAAATGTAAAAGTCTTGGTGACATCCATCAATAATATGCACAGCTGGACGGTGCCGAGTTTTGGCATCAAAATGGACGCCGTTCCAGGCATCATTAATGAGACATGGTTCCGCGCCAACCGCACCGGGACATTTTATGGTCAGTGTTCAGAGATTTGCGGCATCAAGCATTATTACATGCCGATTGAAGTGCAGGTCGTGACCAAAGAAGAATATGCGCGTTGGGTCGCCAATGACGGTTCCTTCACGACATCAGTTGCAGAAAATAGCATGGGCAGCGGTCAAACCGCGGCTCAGAAATAGGAGAGAGAACAATGGTAGCCCTCCCTGAAGAAAATACGCCCGTTCAACCCTCATCGTATGATGATGACGGCAAACCCGGCTTCTTTGCCCGTTGGTTTTATTCAACCAACCATAAAGATATTGGGACACTTTATCTGATCTTCGGTATCATCTCCGGTCTGATCGGTGGGTATCTATCCTTTATGATGCGGATGGAGCTGGCTGAGCCAGGCATTCAGTACTTCCTGAATGAGCATCAATATCTCGTCTATGTGTCCATGCATGGTCTTATCATGATCTTCTTCATGGTGATGCCGGCCTTGATTGGCGGTTTCGGGAACTGGTTCGTCCCGATTATGGTTGGTGCGCCCGATATGGCGTTCCCCCGTATGAACAATTTATCTTTCTGGCTCCTGCCGACAGCGTTGATCTGTTTATTGCTCAGTTTTGTGGTGCCGGGGAATGCGAATGGCAATGGATTCGGGGGGAGTTGGGTCATGTACCCGCCGCTCTCGACGACGGGGCATCCGGGTCCCGCATTTGACTTCATCATTATCGGTCTTCTGGCAGCGGGTTTCTCGTCAATCTTTGGTGCGATTAATTTCATCACGACGATCCTGAACATGCGTGCACCGGGTATGACCCTGCACAAAATGCCACTCTTTGCGTGGTCTGTTCTTGTGACAGCCTTCCTTCTGCTTCTGGCTCTGCCGGTTCTCGCAGCGGCCCTGTTCATGTTGTTCACAGACCGAATTGCAGGCGGCACAGGCTTCTTTGATCCTGCGCGTGGTGGTGATCCACAAATGTTCCAGCATTTGTTTTGGTTCTTTGGTCACCCA
>CAYZGF010000184.1:0-4782 GCA_964477595.1 uncultured Algimonas sp. | reverse complement strand
TTAAACAACGAGAGGGAGAGATTCTCATGGGTAATTTACTATTTTCACCGTCAGGTCGTATTGGGCCGGGCCAATTTATGAGCGGCTATACAGTGGTGATTGTCGCAAGTTTAGTTTTAGGACTTTTACCAATATTTGTGCCTGCCTTAGCAATGCTTAGTATTCTAGGCTTAGTTCTATTCTGGTGTACGATTGTTCTCTGGATCAAGCGTTATCATGATGGTGGTAAGACAGGTTGGATGTGCCTTATTCCGATTATTGTAACGGCTGTTATAGGTGGGATTGCGAGTACTGTCCTCGCAGGCATGTTTGTTGATCCGGATGCTGCAGCTGCGTTAGCTGAAGCAGCTGAGGCTGGGGATTTCGGTGCATTATTTGGGGCTGCCGGTAAAGGCGGAATGACGACAATGGGCGCTATTATCGTAAATGTTGTAGGAGCCGTGATTTCATACGTAATCGCGATGGTCTTCAACAATATGATCAAGCATGATGCGCATGACAACCAGTATGGTCCGGAAGCCGGAACGTCATAGGTTTTCTAACCACTAAGATTTTGAGAAACCCGCTCTTGTAGCGGGTTTTTTATTGGGTTTGCGTTGGCCCAAATATCGCTTCAAAGCTTGTTTTCAGCGCTCTATCCATATCCTGCATAGACGCCGCGCGCCCTAAAGAGGCGAGGCTGGCCACACCGTGCTCACGAATACCGCAGGGGACAATCCCGCCAAAGTGAGAGAGGTCAGGATCGACATTCACGCTAATTCCGTGAAAACTCACCCATTTTTTTAATCGTACGCCAATGGCCGCGATCTTTTCTTCGGTTCCGTCTTCTCGATCCACCCAAACACCAACACGTCCAACCCGGCGCGCCGCGGTTACGTCAAAGGCGCCTAGGGCATCAATGATCCATTGCTCCAATCCGCGGACAAATGCCGAAACATCTCGACCCCGCAATCGAAGGTCCAGCATAGCATAGGCCACACGTTGCCCGGGCCCGTGATAGGTATATTGCCCGCCACGTCCTGTTTGGTGAACTTCGAATTTGTCAGGCGAGACCAGATCATCCGGATTGGCCGAGGTGCCGGCCGTATAAAGGGGAGGGTGTTCCAACAGCCAGACAAGCTCTTTTGCCTCTCCGGCGGCAATCGCAGCCGCGCGGCTTTTCATCCGCTCATGCGCATAGGCATAGGGAACAGGCGTACCTGCGACCTCCCATTCAATCGGCTCCGTACTGTAAAGTGATTTAGTTATTCGTAATCTCGATTTTATCGAACTCTTTTTCGAGTACGGCGCGCGCTTCCGGAATATTGCTGATGCGCCCGACTTCGCTGAGCAGTCCGGCTTGGTTCTGCGCAACTTTGACCATTTTGCGCATATTCCCGAAATTCATCTTCACATTCTCGACATCCATATTTTCCATGGACTTCATCGCAGCGTTTAGACGCGGGATGATGACGCGTAATTCCTCGACTGCGGCCTCTGCCGTTGGGCCGTCGGTCACGGTCTCCAGCAGTGTTTTGAGATCAGATGCCTCATCATTCATATAATCGATGATCTCCGAGACTTCCATTTTAGACAGGTCAGCTGCTGCTTTGGCTTCGACGCGTTCGGCCTTGGCCTTCACAGCTTCAGGATTTTTGGCATCCGATGAAGCTTCGCCACAGGCGGAAAGCGCTACCAAGCTTGTGAATGCCAGACTTAAAGCAATATTCTTCATGATGGATCTCCGCATGTTTTCACAGCCTATACTAGCCCGTCTTATAAAATGAAAACAGTATGAATTTCCCTCACATTTGGGGCTTCACAAGCCAAGCCCTGCCCCCTATAGACCGCCAACCTTAATGTGCGGCCGTGGCGGAATTGGTAGACGCGCAGCGTTGAGGTCGCTGTGGGGTAAAACCCGTGGAAGTTCGAGTCTTCTCGGCCGCACCATAAACTTAATCCTCCAAAGATTTTGAAGATTACAATGAGACGTAAAGTTTCTTGTGAGGTGGTCTTGATGAGTTGTCAGAATTTCAGATCACTCAGCCTGACTGACGCTTAGATTTACGCTTGGCGAAGCGGGTGCCGATGACTTGACCAGGGGCATATCTATATTGTGCGCTTTGAGGCCGGTTGGGAGACAGTCTTATGTTTCTATATGATTGGACTGTTTGGAAAATCTGAGAGTGACTCTAACTCCAAACCCGTCTTGAAAGCTATCGCGAGTGAACCTTATGAAGCGAATTCAGTCAGGCGGTGACGAGTTTCTTAAGTCCTTAATTAAGAACGTGGCACCATTTTTGCAAACACCTCTGGATAGGGCATTCAGAGGCTGTTGTTGTGAAATCCATCACATTGTTAATGATATTGACGACGTTAACTTTTTTGGTGGGTTGCGGAGGTTCCGCGTCAGGTGGTTCAGAATCTTTGCAAAATTCGACTGGAAATGCACCCGCGCCTTCCAATGGATCCGTTCAGGTTAGTGGTAAAGTCACATATGACCGTGTTCCGCATTTTCTGCACTCTAACCGCTCCGGCTTGGACTATGATAACACAATCAAAGCGCCTGTTCGGGGGGCTGTGTTAGAAGCTGTCTCTGCTTCAGGCGTCGTCATCGCGTCTACGATATTGGATGATAGCGGAAGTTACGCATTTACGGTTGATGAGAATACAGACTTTCAAGTCCGGATAAAATCTCAACTTCTGTCTGAGGATAGGGCGAAGTGGAACTTTAAAGTCACTGACAATACGCAAGGTAACCAAGTCTATGCCTTGCAAGGCAAGCTGGAGAGTTCCGGGGCAAAAAGTCAACAAACCCGTAATTTACATGCACCACACGGTTGGACCGGGCTCTCTTATAGTGAGACAAGAGCGGCTGCGCCCTTCGCCATACTCGATAGTATTTACCTCGCAGCACAAAAATTTTCCGAGATAGATGAGAATATTACATTTCCTGATCTCGAAATTCGCTGGAGCCCAAAAAACAGGACTGTGATTGGAAATAAGGCTTTGGGGCAAATCGGAACGTCGGCATATTTCCCGGAGATAAATGGCGGCACAATTTATCTTCTCGGTGAGGAGGGGCGCGATACGGATGAATATGACCCTCATGTAATTTTACATGAATGGGGGCATTATTTCGAACATAGATTGTCCCGTACAGACTCTCTCGGAGGGCTCCACTCTTTAAATGATAGATTAGATCCACGGGTTGCATTTAGCGAAGCTTGGGGAAACGCTCTGTCGGCTATTTTAACAGGTGATCCGATTTACAGAGATAGTTCAGGAGAGCGACAATCTTCTGCTTTTTCCTTTGATCTGGAAAAGGGACAGATCGTAAATCCGGGCTGGTTTAGCCAAGCTTCTATCGGATCTATACTTTATGATATTTTTGATAGTCAATCTGATGGCGTCGACCGACTTTCTGCCGGTCTTGACCCTTTATATACAGTGATGAGTAGTGACGCTTATAAAGACGGCTCCGTCTTCTCGACGATTTTCGCGCTCTCAGATGCGCTTAGAACTCAATTTCCAGAGACGGATGCGAGTCTCAGAGATTTGCTGAGGAGGCAGTCGATTTCCGGCGAGGGAGCGAACGGGAATGGAGAGGTCAATAGCGGCGCAATTCGCACGGCTTTGCCCGTCTATAAAGAGGTTAGACTCAATGGTGCCGCGACTGAAATCTGCTCTGTGGATGACGCAGGTTTGCACAATAAGCTGGGAAATAGAGAATTTGTCTTTTTCAATCTTGCGTCGGACACGGATGTCACGGTCTCAATTCTTAAAATCTCCGGCGATGAAGATCGGGATCCGGATTTAAAAATTTGGCAAAATAATGAACTTGTTCATGACTCAGCCTCTTCAGCGAAAGGCCAAGAGATCTCCCAAATCAATCTTAGGGCTGGAGATTATGTGATAGAGGCCTTCGACTTTTTTAATGTAAATGGCGTGGGGTCAAAACGCGGTGATGGCTGTTACAGCGTTCAAGTAACGGGATAGGTTATGCGTGTTTTTGTATCTTTATTTGCAAGCTCTGTTTTGGCCCTGTCCGGCATTCAATCTGTCAGTGCCAAGGACCACACGGATTTGACCGGGGCCGAACTCGCCAAATCTCATAAGCACCATAAAAAAGCCTATGTGAAACCGGGAGCGGCGGTCAGTTTGTCCCATGATTATGATGGAAAGACGTACATAGGAGAGTTTGAGACGCTGACGGCGAGCCTCAGCCATATTTACCAAGACGGCACTGTGTCGGTAGATTTGTTAGCGCCCCATAGTCTGCAGATTACAGCTTTCTCTCCTCTTCATAATATGCCTATTCAAAGCGGGTCTTCGCTTGATCTGCCCATTCAGTTCTCAAGCCGTAAAGCAGGGGCTTACACGATGAGTCTGCAGGTCCTTTATAAGACCCCAATGGGCGATGAAAGCCGACGGGTCTTATCGATAGATGTGAATATTGGCGATGATGTTTTCGGCAAGGTCATGAACGCCCCGAATGCAAACATAACGACCGTCTCACAGAAGGGGCTTGTCGCTCTGCCGGCGATAGAGGTCATTGAGTAAGGTCACAATCAGACCGATATAGGATTTAATTTAGGGTCTTTTAGTGGGTTCATATACCGCCACATAAACCTGATCTCATAACCATTTTACCTGTTTTCAGTTTCGTTATTTGAATTTAACATTCAAAGCCGTCAGGCATAGTAGACGACCCTGACATCTCACCTAGAGCAGATATTATGCCGAATACTGATTTCATTCTCTACGGGATGCAGGCCTCGCTTTATACGGGGAAGGTGCGGG
>CAYZGF010000183.1:2636-4796 GCA_964477595.1 uncultured Algimonas sp. | reverse complement strand
ACCCATTTCCATTGGATGTTGCGCTCTGAATTGAGCCTATCGAGCTTTTGCCAGAGGTCTTTATTCACGACGGGCTTTTTATCGGATTTTTTCCAGCCGCGTTTTTTCCACCCATGTATCCATTCCGTGATCCCTTTCAGCAGATAGGTCGAGTCGGTGAAGAGGATGACCGGTCCGGTAAATCCGGGTTTGATGGCTTCCAGCGCTTTGACGGCTGCCATCATTTCCATGCGATTATTCGTCGTGGATTTTTCGCCGCCAAAAATCTCTTTCTGGCGTTTGCCATGATACATGATGACGCCCCATCCGCCTGGACCGGGATTGCCGGAGCAAGCCCCATCCGTGTAAATGACGAGCGCGCCGTCCAATGCGCCGGGCTCCAGCTTTTCTTCCTTTTTGCGGCGCGGCATTACTTATCCAGCAGCAAACGGGGCAGGCGGAAAATGACTTTTTCTTTGGTCACTTCGACCTCTTGGCATTCAATTTCATAGCGTGAGCGCAAGGCAGCCAAGACGCCGTCCGTCAGATATTCCGGCGCAGAAGCCCCGGCTGACAAGCCAATAGTGTCTGCCGCATCCACGGCGTCCCAATCAATCATCTCTGCAGACGAAATCAGGGCAGCATCATCTGACCCCGCTTTCGCACCAACTTCGACGAGACGTTTTGAATTCGAAGATGTTTTGGAGCCAATGACAAGGAGCAAGTCGCACCGCTCCGCAATGGCCTTCACCGCCATTTGTCGATTGGTCGTCGCGTAACAAATATCTTCTTTATAGGGCAGGGCGATATCCGGGAAACGCTTTTGCAGCGCCGCAATAATATCTTTGGTATCATCCACGGAAAGGGTGGTTTGAGTGACCAAAGCCAGTTTTTGTCCGTCCTTCGGCTGATAGCTATTCGCGTCTTCGACGGTCTCAATCAGAGTCATTTGTCCGTCAGGGAGTTGCCCCATCGTGCCAACAACTTCCGGATGGCCTTCATGACCGATCAGCAAAATATGTAAGCCTTCTTTCGCATGACGTTCCGCCTCAACATGAACTTTTGAAACCAGCGGACACGTCGCGTCGAGAAATGTCATTTCACGGGCCTGTGCGGCCTTTGGGACGGATTTTGGAACACCATGCGCGGAAAACACAACAGGCCGATCATCCGGGCACTCGTCCAGTTCTTCAACAAAGACCGCGCCGAGTTTACTCAATCGGTCAACAACATGGCGGTTATGCACGATTTCATGACGGACATAGACGGGGGCGCCGAATTTTTCGATGGAACGTTCCACGATCTGAATGGCGCGGTCCACACCTGCGCAAAAGCCGCGCGGGGCAGCCAATAAAACGGTTTTGCGCTTTCGCACTGAATCAGCGTCAGAATGTGCAGCTAAAGTGGCAGACATGAGGACTCCTTCATAATCCGAACATTGCAGCGACGAGCGGATTTGATTACAGCGCTTCCTATAGCATTAGGACACGCCTCGCGATAGGGCGGGAGTTGTGTCAAAACAGGACCGGATTGGGACTTTTCCATGTCGATGAAAACTACACTTATCGGTGCTGCCGCACTCTCATTTCTCGCTTTGGCGGGCTGTCGTTCCACGCAAGAAGTGCTTTCCATTGGCGAAGCGGGTGAAGCTAATCCGGGACCGTGTCCACGCGCTTTTGCCATATATGACGCCTCGCGAATCGTCGAGATCGGCGGAGACGGTACGGAGAAATTCGGGAATGTTGGATTCACGGGCGAGATCGAAAATGTCCGCTCCTTATGCCGCTATTATGCAGACCGTCCGATTGTTGCGGATTTGACGGTTGATTTTTCTCTAGGCCGCGGACCAATGTCGGCTGGAGAAACCAAAACATATAATTACTTCGTGGCCGCCACACGCAAGAATATTGAAGTTCTTGAAAAGATTGTCGTGCCTTTGACGGTTACATTTCCGGCAGGTGAAGACCGTATCCGCGTGACGGAAACAATTGATGAAATCGTTATCCCGCGTGCCAATGACACGACATCGGGCGAAAACTTTGAGATCGTGGTTGGCTTTGTGGTGACACCTGAACAGCGGGCTTTCAATGCTGATGGGAAACGATTCCGCGTTTCCGCCGGACAACGGTAAACTTCCATGTCTTCTATTCTGTCCAATTTGGACGCCGTCGCCCGCGCGGC
>CAYZGF010000183.1:0-2536 GCA_964477595.1 uncultured Algimonas sp. | reverse complement strand
TGATTTGCTCACAACACGTGCTAAGCAGCTTTTAGAGAATCCGGCTGATGGGCTTAAGGCAGATACGCCCAAAACCATTGTCGTTGATTATGGCGGAGCGAATGTCGCGAAGCCCATGCATGTCGGGCATTTGCGTTCGGCCGTTTTGGGAGAAGCCATTAAACGCATTTTGCGGGCGCAGGGTCACACTGTGATCGGTGATGTGCATATGGGCGATTGGGGTCTGCAGATGGGTCACCTCATCTCTGAACTCGCCGAGGAACAACCTGATCTTCCTTATTTTGATGATGGGTTTGAAGGCGATTACCCGACAACGCCGCCCGTCACGATGGATGATCTGGCGCGGCTTTATCCGCAAGCCTCGAATAAGGCGAAAGCCGATGCTGACCGTATGGAAGCCTCCCGCGTGGCGACGGCGCAACTTCAATCCGGACGACGTGGCTATCGTGCGCTCTTGGATCACTTTATTGACGTGTCCGTGGCCGCATTAAAAGTTGGCTATGGCAATCTCGGCGTCGAATTTGACCTCTGGAAAGGCGAAGCCTGCGTTGATCCGCTCATCCCGGGCATGATCGAAGAGTTGAAGGCGTCAGGCATCACGGAAATGGATGAGGGCGCACTTATTATTAATGTAGATGATAAGTGGGATCCGAAAACGCGCAAGGGCACGCCGCCCGTGATGCTCCTCGCCAGTTCCGGTGCGGTCCTCTATCACACGACCGATCTAGCGACGCTGATTGACCGAAAGGCCGAGATTGATCCTGATCTGATTGTCTATGTTGTAGACCAACGTCAGGCCATGCACTTTGAACAGGTCTTCAAGGCCGCAGTAAAAGCCGGTTGGTATGAGGCTGAGCAGCTTTATCACGCCGGATTTGGGACGATGAATGGCAAAGACGGCAAGCCATTCAAGACCCGTGAGGGCGGCGTATTGCGGCTGGAAGATCTCATGGATATCATGAATGAAGCGGCGACTGACCGCTTGGAAACCTCAGGTATTGGCGCGAAATTCGGCGATGAAGAACGGACTGAAATCGCGCGAAAAATCGGCCTTGCCGCGCTGAAATTTGCTGATCTGCAAAATCAACGCATGACGAATTATATCTTCGATCCGGAACGCTTCACGGCCTTTGAAGGCAAAACCGGGCCTTATCTTCTATATGCCGTTGTGCGGATTAAATCGATATTGCGCAAAGCAGCAGAGATGCAAGTCACGTCCGGCGACATCGCAATTGAGGCAGAGACCGAAAAAGCATTGGTCCTCTCATTGGATGCCTATGCCCGCGCGATTGAACTCGCGGCCGACAAATATGCGCCGCATATTCTGTGCGAACATATTTACCGTGTTGCGCAGAGCTTCTCCCGGTTTTACGCCGATTGCCCAATCCTCGCTGAGGATGTGCCAGTGGAGGTGAAAGCCTCGCGCTTAAGTTTGGCGAAAGCGGCTTTGGCCCAACTCGAGCACGGGCTAAATCTGCTCGCCATTGAAGCGCCGGAGAGAATGTGACGACGGAATTTGATCCAGTGAATCAAATTTCAAGGAACCGGACGGCGGAGCCGTTCGGTGTCGAAGGCATAGACCCGCTCGACCGTTCGCACACGGCGCCAAAATTTATGGCGCCACATCCGGGCGTCGCTGCCGAGTGGTATCGTGATCAACTCTCATTTCCGAAGATTGCGATCTATAATCACGGGGATTACGCGATTGTCGGACGCGGAAAGCTTACCCTTCACCTGTGCAAATGTGCGGATCGAAGCCTTGCTGAAAACACGTCCTGTTATGTCGAGTTAGAAACGATCGAGCTGTTGGATAGACTACACGCTGAATGGCTAGCGGCCAGTTCGCAACACGGTTTTGCGCCAGGGAGAATTGAGCCAGAACCAAAAAATCAGCATGGACACGGCATGCGCGAATTTCACGTTTGGGACCCTGCGGGGAATTTGATTGGATTTGGCGCCTCGCTCAAAGCGGAACGCCGGTCTTGAAGCCTAACGCGCGACGGGCGGCTGTTGCTGTTGATAGGCTTGTTGCACCATTTGTTGTTGCTGGCGCACTTGGGGCGATTGTGCCGGGGGTTGCTGTGGTGGAACGGCCGGGCGGAGCGCCGCGGGCTGTGGGGCAGCTTTCGACGTAGTTGGCGCAGGATTTGAACCTTGAAGCCGTAAGGCGGAGGGCGCTTTACCATCGACTTCTCTCAAGCCTGACGTTGCTTCCAGACATTTCGCATACATGTCGAGGATTTGGGCCATGTTGTTTTCGCCCCAAACGCCAACGCCTTTGAGCTTGGATACCAGCTCAAACGCGATTTCTTCTTTTGACTTACCGGACATAATACCGCCTTCAGATTAAAATATGTGCTGACCCCGATTAACACACAGGTCTTAAGGATTTGGTGTGCTGTTATGATTGACTCTTTTACAGAGTCCGCGCATTTGAAAATCATCCCTGCCAAATGGGAGAGTGCGGATCACACCTCATAAAAAAGAGGGGCCGCCACCGAAGGCGCAACCGCCCCGGAAACGCTCAGGTCAACGG
>CAYZGF010000182.1:0-4810 GCA_964477595.1 uncultured Algimonas sp. | reverse complement strand
ATTGAGACACGATCCATCTGAAGGAACTTCAGGCTGGTACATTTGGCGTGGGGAATACAGCGCGGAGAGCGATTTTTTCAAACCTCTTCATGTTAAACACGCCTCGGAGAGGTGTCCCGAGGCTGTTCCTTATCTTGGCTTGCCGCCAGGTTGGCGATTTCTAATCAAGGATGAACACGTGGATGTGTGGTTTGACCGCTCTTTGTTGAACGGCTCTGCCTCATGATGCGTCTCGTTAAAGCCGGGTTGATGTTCGGGAACCTCTATGAGGTGTCCTCGCCTGCGCTTGTGGAACGCTATAATCGTGCGTTGGAACATTTGATTGGTAAGCGAACCGAGCTCACTGAATTTCATATAGATATTGTCGGTGCATCGCCGGAAATTGCGCATGAGTTAGATGACGAGCTTTATCTGAACCCGCATGGCGCGAACCAGATGTTTATTTTGCTCTCGACAGATCAGAAAACGGCGCCGCTGCTCAATTCACAATTCTCAACCTCGCGCTCGATTTTGCGGCAATATATTGAAGAGAATGAGAACCAGCTTTTCGCTTTGACGGCTCGTGAAGCTGTCGCGGGTGAATTGATGAACTCGGTCTTCAAATTGGATGAACCTGCGGACCTATTGGACATTAACCGCGTCGAAATCACAGCCGACACAACACAAGCCCATGTCGCCGAGGCAGAAGAACTCTCCGGGCAAATTGATCGTTTTATGAGCGATGAAGATGCCTGGTGGGACGATGTCCTGATCGCTGAGATGATCGAGCTGGCAAAACGTACGGGCAATATTCAACGCAATCCGGTCAAGCTGGACAGTAAAGTCTATGTACAGGGCAATTATTTTACCTCCCATTTCGGCGGCGTGTATGTCTTCCGCGATGCAAATGTCCCAACCATCATCGCGCGTGAAAAAGTCGAAGGTTTAGACGAAGCGGATGTCGATCAGGTCCTGACCTTTGATGACCGCGAAGGCATTGCGAATTGGTTGCGGGATGAGAACATGTCCCAGCTCATCGTCCAACGTCCGAGTCAGGACAGCGCACTTATCATCCGACAGAAGATGGACTTCATAGTCGTTTCGACAGCCGCCAATGAGAACCATGACCTTTCGGGTTTGTCCCGTCAGAATATGCGGTCTTTGGAACGTCGCTATGCCAATCAGTTGCCGCCGGAATTTACGGGCCTGATGGAAGTTTGGCGATGGGCCTCATTGGGTGGTCGCGTGCCACGATTGGGGCCTGCGCATCCTGCCTTTTTCTACGCCTTGCGCGGGTCGCAAAATAAAGACCGTGATCTCGTCAATATGATGTTGTCCGATCTGTCTCGATTGGATTTCCGCCAGTTATTTATCTGCCATAAATCCCTTTTCTATGAAGCCTATCAAGGCTGGTCGGATTCAAAGAAAGACTTCGTTGTGCGCTTCCTCAATCAGGAATATGCGATGGACAAAGCGGGCGCACGCGAGGCTCTATTCGGGGCAGAACCCAGCATGACGGAAGCCCCGAGCGCGCCTCAGCCTGTTCCGCCGCTTCGAAAACCTTCCATGACACGTATTGTCGATAATGAACTTTTAGAAGTCGACATCGAGTCCGGTCGCGTGCGCCAAGCACCAAAACCCTATATTAGTCCATGGGGTCCATCCCCCCGATCAAGCGGCAGGAAAGGCCGTAAAAGGAGATAGTTATGTTTATCCTCGTTCGAAATATTGTCATAATTTTTCTCCTGCTCAGCGTCGCCTATGCCATTCTCAGCTTTACGGCTCGCGTAAAACAACGTGTGCAATTGGAAGCGGAATATAAAACGCAATCCGAGCTCAAACAGATCACTGAAGAGAAAGAGGTCTTTGTTGCGCGAGGCATGAAGAAATATGGGCGCTCTTATAAGCCTAAACTCATTCTGGGCGTGTATATCATTCCCGGCCTAGTGATGGGGTTTTTGATTTATCTGGCGCAATATACGTAAGGAAATAATTATGAAAATGTTCAAACATATCCCTGCGCTTATACTCTTTATTGTTGGCGCTGTTTTCCTCAATTATTTCCTACCCTCTCGTGATGTTGTTCAGATTGTCGGGACAGAGGTCAAACGGATTGACGTTGATAAAGGCGCGCCGTTTTGGGACCGGGCAGATATTGGGACCAATGAAGAACGCACGCGTGATGTCCGTTTTATCAACGCCGAATTTCCTAACGGCAAAACCCGTGTTTACCGCAATGAAGATACAGGTTGGGGTTGGCCACCTTATTTTAAATTCGATAGCGGTGATGTCACAGCGCAAGCCCAAAGCCTATCCAAACAAGATGAGCAATGGGTCGCCGTGCGCCATTATGGTTGGCGGATAAAATTATTTTCAATTTTTCCAAATGCGACCTCTATTAAAAAAGTTGATGGCCCTGATGTGCTCCTCATCCCTTGGTTCAATATTTTCTTTATTGGCATGTTGCTTTTACTTTGGTTCCTGATCTGGCGGGCTATTCGCCGTTGGAAAGCGAAACGTATTGATCCGACATTGGACAAGGTCGGTGACTCCATCGGGGATGCGGCACGTGAAGTGGGCGAAACGGTTGGCGAAGGCAGCGAAAAAGCCAGAGGGTTCTGGCGCAAGCTCTTTGGCTCACCAAAACCGAAATAAGCAGCCCTCATCCAAATCCTGAATAATTAGATAGCCCGTCTTTTCGGCGGGCCCATTTATCCGACAGGATAACGCCCGCAAATAAAATGATGACGGAAAGGGCTGCTATCAGCCCGCCCCAAAGCCAGTGCGGACCAAAGAGGATATCCGCCATTACGCCCGTATCAGAGCGGTAGAGTGAGCCCGCGACTTCTGCATTGCCAATGAAGAAATACCCGAAACCCGTTAGTGCGTTCAGGCAAAGCGCAATCGCGATGACATGCGCGATATAAAGGACGGCTTGACTGGGCACTTTCCAAGCGATGAGTCCTAAAATGAGAGTCCCGCCGCCAAGAGCCATCCGCGTAAAACTATCGGCTGCCCAGATTTGTGAAAGTGCCATAAGAGCTGCCAACACAATGATTGAAATTCGGTACCAGTTCAGCGCCCGTGTTAGGACAATCATTAAAACGCCTAATAAACTCGGTCCCAGAAGGCCGAGTAATATGACCATCACGCGCTGAAAGTCATTCGCTGTTGCGGTTTGGGCGACGCCGGAAAAATTTGGAAAGACGGTGAGTTCGATAAATCGACCACCGGTAAAGACGGCGCCTAATCCGTGTCCGAGCTCATGCGCCCATGTGGACAAGAACAGGATCGGGATACGGGCCATAGGCACTTGCAAAATCATCCACACAATAAAACAAAGTCCCCAAAATTGCGTTGCGGGCAAGCGTGGGGGGAGGGGTTTGATGTTCTTGAATTTGGTGACGGTCATTAATCCTATCTGTGACTCAAAAACGATCCCTGCAAGGTCGATTTCTGTAATATAAGTGAAGATGGCGAAACGTGGATTATTCTTTATAAGCAAATCATGATCGACCTCGAATTTTCATTCACAAGTGAGGTTTGGCTTTGGCAGGCTAAAAAAGGCGCTTGGCATTTCGTGACATTGCCGGTCGAGATGTCTGAAGACATAAAAGCTTTTACCAAACATCTTGCCCGCGGATTTCGGTCGGTAAAGGTCGAAGAGAAAATAGGGGATACTGAATGGAAGACCTCTATATTTCCTTCTAAAGAGCATGATGCCTTTCTCCTTCCTATCAAAAAATCAGTCCGGGATGCCGAAGACTTCGGAGTGGGATCCGCCGTCACTGTCGATTTGCGAATCCCGACATAGGTGAGACCGGTCCCAATCTTTCTGACTTCGCCCATTGCCAAAGGCAGGAGAGTCGTTGGATATGTCCCTTATGAGCACGATAAATATAGAACCTGTCAGTTATAACCTCTGGTCAGAGGATAAGGCCGCTTTCGCCAAAGCTTTTGGAGAGAGTTTTTTGGAAACGGGATTTGCCGTTGTGTCCGACCATACTATCTCGCGAGAGGCGATACAGACGGCGTCGGATCAAACCAAAGCCTTCTTTGCTTTGTCCCGTGATAAAAAGGATCAGTATGCTGATGCTGATAATGGGCATCAGCGCGGTTATTCCCCGATTGGGTCAGAGAATGCCAAAGGCCGCAAAGTCTCTGACTTCAAAGAGTTCTGGCACACCGGACGCAACCTACCCGCAGACAGCCCCTATCGCGCCAATATGCAGGACACGCCTGATGTCAAAGAACTGCCCGAGTTCAATACATCCACCCGTGAGCTTTATGAAGCGTTGGACAGTTTTGGCGGCGATCTCTTGCGGGCCGTCGCGCTTTATCTGGATCTGGACGAGGCCTATTTTGAGGACAAGGTCGATAATGGTAATTCCATTTTGCGACTTTTACACTACCCGCCGCAAGATAATCCGCCGCCGGAAGGCTCTGTACGTGCTGCTGCGCATGAGGACATTAATCTGATTACGCTTTTGCTTGGCGCCGAAGAAGCCGGGCTACAAGCGCAACATCGAAATGGTCAGTGGATTGATATCAATGCACCCGAAGGTGCGGTTGTGGTCAATGCAGGCGATATGTTGCAACGCCTGACGGCCGGGCTGATCCCGTCCACGACGCACCGCGTTTTAAATCCGTCTGCCGAACGTGCGAAATTCCCGCGCTACTCCTTCCCGTTTTTCCTGCATCCCAATCAGGATTATCTGATTGATCCGCTGCCGGATTGCGTTGCCAAAACCGGCAAGGTCGAAGCGCCGATCACAGCGGGTGATTATCTGACGGAACGCTTGCTCGAAATTGGATTGCTAAAAGCCAAGAG
>CAYZGF010000181.1:0-4870 GCA_964477595.1 uncultured Algimonas sp. | reverse complement strand
AAGCTTTTCTCGCAGAGATCGATCTCACGCAGGACCGCGCAAATTGGGGCCTTCTTCGCTGGGAAGAATTTGGCGCAAGGTTTAGAGTTCGGCCATTTTCACTGAAATCAGATGAGAACAGGCACGCGCGAACGATTGGGATGTATTCAAGTGGTGCTGGCGTTGTTGCCTCTACGGGCGATTTGGAGCGTGTCCTGAAAACGAAAGCGGGGCGATATGGACAACTGACAAAGCCTTATATTGTCGCCACGACCAGCGAAGACTTTACGACAGGCCTATATGAGTTGACTGCCTCTCTGTTTGGAACAGAAGCTGTTGCTTTCAATCGCAACAACCCAGCTGACCCCGGACGGCTTATACGTAATCCCAACGGCATATGGCATGGCCTTCCAAACGCTTGGACGAATACGGGGCTTTCAGCTGTCCTGCACATTCCCGCTCTATCCATGACAATGCTCTCTAGGCGTAAGCCTTTGCTCATGACGCATCCTGAGCCCAGACATCCTTTTGATTCCGATTGGCTGAATGCTGAGACCCATGCTCTGCAAGGAGGTGTTGTTCAAAAAACCAAAGAGGGTGGAACAATAGGAGACGTATTAGGACTCGCGGAAAACTGGCCTGAATGAGCCCTGTTGGTCAGACCCTATAGGTTTGGCACTGGATAGCTTTAGTGGTGAGCGTCCAAGTTCCGTCTCCAGACGTGGTGTAGGTAATCATATCAGGGACATCACTCGTGCAATCTACGCAGACATCATCAAACCGCTCCTTCACTGGCGGATTGGTAAAATGAAATTCCGCAGACTGATCGGCTTGACGGATAAGCACCGCTGTTTCTTCGAATTCAAAACTTGGATTTTTGTGAGCAGAGCCGAGGCTTGTCACAAAGATGTTTCCCACAGGTTTTGACTCATCAAGGAGTTTCCGAACGCATTTGCCCCAATACTCAAAATGACCGCCATGGTGGGGGACTTTGACCAACTGACATTTTGACATCTCAGCTAAGCGAGCATCATCAAACGTCTTTTTTCGCCAATTATAAAAATCGGTAAACCCGGAGTCCCCGGTTAATAAAACAGATGACTCGCCCACTTCCAATCTAAAGACGTAACTGACCTTGTTTGGGACTGTCACAGTGTGGGTGAGGGCCTTAAAAGCGAAAATGCCTTCAGGCGGCATGAGCTTTTCTTTTTTCTCCTTAACCAATTCATAAGTCGGCGCGAGCCGGGTTAGAGATAAGCCATCAGCGATTTGCACCTTGTCTTGCGGCCTAACCTTTTTGCGCTTTGTGAGCGGCATGATCATCTCAATGTTTCGCTCTTTGCAAAGTCTCACAAAGTCAGTTGTTAGCCCCACATTGTAAGCTGCGCGCGTGGCTAACATGGCAATTTGTATTTTGTCCTGCCTGTGGACATCAAAAGGATATTCAGACCATGGGCGATCAACGCGGCGCAT
The DNA here is from genome assembly GCA_964477595.1 of uncultured Algimonas sp. Taxonomy (GTDB): domain Bacteria; phylum Pseudomonadota; class Alphaproteobacteria; order Caulobacterales; family Maricaulaceae; genus Litorimonas. Next base: position 3,418 of record CAYZGF010000181.1, on the reverse strand, counting down.
TTCCAGATTTTTGGCTTGGATATCCAAATGTGTTTCGCCTTCGAATTCTTCCATCGGAACATCACGATCGCCAAATGTACCGCATCCTGTGACACCGGGGATACGAGCGCCAAGGCGCGTAAGCGATTGCAGAAACTCAAACTCACCATCATTCGCAGAGGAAAAAGCTGTTTCTAGCACGTCACTAATATCCTTATTTGCAGCCTCATCCTCTGCCGGCATGTTCTTTTCGGTTTCGATGTCGTCTGAAAAAATACTCCGCGAGGACTTTTGCTGCTCAATCGTTTCATGGAGATCTTCGTCTGAAACATAATAGTCAAATTCAACTAAGGCATCTTTGGCGAGGCTTTGAATCTGCGATAAGGCATTTCGACTCGCTTGCGCGGGGTTCTGACGCGCGTCCTCCGTAAATGTCGCTTGGTCCTCATGAGAGAGCCAAGGAAAGCCTGGTGGATTAAACAAGACCGGAAGCCAGGCTTGTTTGACAGCAAAGGCGTCCTCTTTGAGCAGCTTTACAAGACCGCCGAGATGATCCCGGTCATGGTGGGACGCCACGAGTTGATGAATCAATGGCTTTTCGGTTTCAGGATCAATTGGAAAGTCGATCTGGTCGGTCAATATTTTAGCAGAAATGGTTCCGCCGCTACCACCGTCAATAACCATAGAGAATGTCGGGCCATCTTCATTTCGGCCTATGATGACGATGCAGTCTCCGTGATTGACGTTGACGATATGAACATCGAGATTTGTTATGTTGCTCATATCACGGTCCCCACCTTTAGCTGTCATATGCAGGCAGTAAGACTTGCCTCATAGTTTTTGGATCAATTTGTATGATTATACGCTAGGTTGATATCGGTCCAAACGCAATAATTGGGTTAACTCTGTTGTTCCCCAAGAGCTCTGGTTATTGCCCTCAAAATCAGGCGTATGTGCGAGCTGCATTTCGAGAATGATACGGGCTCATCGCGGCGCGCCGCGACCGGGCTCGCGTAAATGAAGCCTTGCCATGTCAAGTCTTCACCCTTCGGGCTTTGATCCCTTTCGAAGTTAAGCGGGCGGCGCTCGCGCGCCGACATTTTATAAGATGTCCCTCGTCAGTGGGGGTGGGCGTCAGGCCGGTCTGGCACAGGGCGGCCAGCGCCCAACCGCCTTGGCGCTTTAAGCTATTTGTATTTTTCTAAGTCGTTCTACCAAGACAGTTGGCCCCTGTCCTAGTGCCCTGTGCCTGTCCGTCCTTCTCTGCCGCCCACCCCCACTGCCGGGGGACATTTGCGACAGGAACGGTACTGACAGGAGACACTTGATATGACCGCTACCAGCCCGCCCCTTGGAACAACCACCGCACCCACATTCACAGGCGAAATCAGAATCTATGTGGCTTGCCTCGCCGCCTATAATAACGGGCGATTGCATGGCCGCTGGATAGATGCGGGCCTTGGCGAAGACCACATTCTAGGCGAAACGCGGGCCATGCTGGCCGCATCGCCAGAGCCACAGGCCGAAGAATGGGCGATTCACGATTATGAGGGCTTCGAGGGTGCGCCCATCAGTGAATATGCGAGCTTTGAGAGTGTGGCCGCATTGGCCGAGTTTATCGAGGAGCGCGGCGCGCTTGGCGGGAAACTGCTGGAGCATTACGGCGGCGATATTGAAGACGCCCGCAAAGCCTTAGACGAATATAGCGGCGAATATGAAAGCCTTGCCGATTATGCCCGTGAACTGACCGAGCAGATTGGCGGGGAGATTCCAAAGCACCTCGAAAACTACATTGATTACGACTCTATGGCCCATGACATGGAAATGGGCGGGGACGTTCTGACCTTCGAGACGGGCTTTCAGCAAGTCCATGTCTTTTGGGCACGGTGAGTGCGATGACGTTCACGGAGACATTCGATAGTTTTGTGTGTGAGGGCGATAGCCTCACTTGCGAGGCGCAAGGCTTTATCATCACCGCCCGCGTCGTGCGCGATGATTGCGGGGATGCGCCCGACCAACGCCAAGACGGGTTCTGGCCTTCGCTTTATAAAGATGCGGCGGGCTTTATTGGCGCAGGCAATGGCTGGAGCGAGCGCTTCGATAAGGCCCAAGCCCGCGCCGAGGCCATCATGGAAGCGTGGCGCAAGGATGAATGGTTTTATTGCGGCATTGTTCTGTCAGTCAGTTTTGACGGTGTAACGCTAGACGAACATGCTGCCAGCCTTTGGGGCATTGAAACCAATTATCCCGATAGCGATAACGCCTACCTGTCTGAAGTCGCCAATGCGTTACTGCCCGAAGCGATAGACGCGTCGAAAGCCGAGCGGGCGCGGCTTTGCGTTGTTTTATGTCAGCAAACGGACGCGGCATGAGGCGACAATCTGAATCTACCGAATTCGGCGACCAGACTCTGATTGACGGGGTGCAGCCTATTACTTTGCGCGACCGCCTCGGCGTCATGGCGGCATTGCCGATGACGCCCAAGCGCAACCCCACCGCTCCCCAGAAACCTTGCGATCACGGCCTATTTGACGAGGTCAGCCGTGCGCAACTTGACCTGTGTGACCTCATTTCAAACCAAGGAGACTAACCATGACCACGACTACGAAAGCGCGGCCCGCCGCCAAGGCGAAAGCAAAACCCAAAACACACTCTAAGCCGAAGCAGAACGTGAAATTTCTGCCCGTGGCCGATTTACATGTCAGCAAGCTGAACATGCGCCACGGCAAGAAAGCCCCTGACATCAGCGACATCTATCCCAGCATACTAGAGCGCGGTGTCAATCAATCCCTGCTGGTGCGCAAGGAAGGCAAAGGCTATGGCGTCATTGCGGGACGCCGCCGCCTGTTCGCCTTGCAAGCCAAGGCGAAGGAGACGGGGCAGCCTCAAACCGCGCCCTGCCTGATTATGGAAAGCGGGAATGTCAAAGCGGCCCGCGAGGCGTCTTTGCTGGAGAATGTCGCCCGCGTTCCTGCCACCCAGCTTGAGCGCTTTGCGGCCTATAAGGGGTTGGCCGATAGCGGCAAAGATGCCGCCGCGATTGCGCAGACCTTTGGTATCAAGGAAATTGACGTGACCCGCGTTCTGGCACTCGCCAATCTCAAACCTGAATTACTCGCCCTCTATGAAGACGAGAAAATCAACGGTCACACATTGCAAGCCCTAACCCTTGCCACGCCAGAACAGCAGACCGGATGGCTCGACATCTTTCATGGTGATGACTACGCGCCACAGGGTGAGCAGTTAAAGGCATGGCTGACAGGTGGGGCGCGGATTAAGACCGATGTCGGCTTGTTTGAGTTGGCCGAGTTTGAAGGGACAATCATCACCGACCTGTTCGGCGACACGGCCTATTTCCAAGACCCTGACCTGTTCTGGACGCACCAGAACAAAGCCATTGCGACAGCCGTGAGTGAGTGGAAAGCCGAAGGGTGGAGCG
>CAYZGF010000180.1:0-4964 GCA_964477595.1 uncultured Algimonas sp. | reverse complement strand
ACTGATTTCATTCTCTACGGGATGCAGGCCTCGCTTTATACGGGGAAGGTGCGGGCCTTTATGCGGCGCAACCGAATTGCTGTCACGGAACGTGGAGCAGGACATCCTGAGTTTACGGGCAGGGTCATGCCACATGTCGGTCGTTTTATCATTCCGGTGATAGAAACACCGGAGGGAGAGATCGTTCAGGACGGAACGGATATATTGGATTATTTGGAGGGGCAGGGCCTGAGCCAAGAACCGCTATATCCGAGTGATCCCGTCACACGTGCTGTTGCGCATCTTTTTGAGTTGTTCGGTAATGAAGGTTTACTGCGTCCAGCCATGCATTATCGTTGGAATTTCGATGCGGAGAATTTGGACTTTCTGCGTGTCAGTTTTGCAGATGTTTTCCCCGCCCATTTGGATGCGGCAGGACGCGTAAGGGCTTTTGACCATGCGTCGGGTCGGATGCGTAAAGCGGGCATGGCCTTTGGTGTCACGCCTGACACCTTTGAAACAATTGAGACAAGTTATGCAGAGTTTCTCTCCCTTTATAATACGCATCTTGAGGGCAGTTATTATCTCTTAGGGCATGCGCCGACGATTGCGGATTACGGCCTCTTTAATCCGCTCTATGCGCATTTGGCGCGGGACCCAAAACCTTCATATCTTATGAAAACTTCGGCCCCTCTGGTGTGGAATTGGATTGAGCGCATGAACCGTTCCGAGGTGTTGGAAGAGCACACGGTTGAAGCCCCACCGGAGGGTTTGTTTTCCCGGGAAGACTTACCCGACACATTGACAGCTCTGATGCGCTTTGTCGGTGAGGAGTATGCGGAGGAGTTTTCGGCCCATGTCGATTTTGCGAATAACTGGCTGACAGAGCAGGCCGCATCCGGAACTGCGATGGCTGCGAAGCCGGAACGGTCTATTGGATTTGCCGCATTTAACTGGCGCGGGCATGATGTGAAAACGGCTGTGATGCCTTACAGATTTTATTTGGCGCAACGCCTTTGGGATCATTTTGACGGATGTTCAGAGATTGAGCAAAATTCTATTCGCAAGCTGTTTGCCGTCACCGGGGTAGAGGCGTTCTTAGACAAACGTCCGGCGCGTCGAGTCGTCCGCAAAAATTACCATGAGGTCTGGGCGGATTAATCTACCCATCCGGATTGCGTGAGGATGTCATCCGCTTGAGTGGGTAAGACTTGCCGCAAGCGGGCAATATCATCTTCCGCTTCCTCTGTCTGACCGAGCACTTTGCGAGATCGGAGTAAGCGGACCCAGCCTTCGATATTATCGGGCTCTGCTTCCAGACGCTCACGCAGGCTTTCAACCATGCCTTGAATGGCGGCTTGCCTCTCTGCCTGTGAGAGGTTCTGCATGGCCGCGATATCTTCTGCACTGGGTCCGGATTGGACCTGCTCCGCGAATGTTTTTGCGGCTTCATATTCTCTGCGGATCTCCGGTGTGTCCGTCAGTTCCAGCGCTTTTTCATAGGCGCGAATACCGGCATCGCTATCGCCTGAGAGCATGAGGGTTCGACCATAGAGGTACCATCCCGTTGCATCATTTGGGTTCTCGGCCAGGCGCGCTTCGAACCTCGGTAAGAGGTCTTGGAAATTCGGTGCGTCCGCCTCAGCGGCCATAGGCGGCGGCGCTTGACGGGTTTCAGGTTTGAAATTTGGGGAGCCGATGAGGGTGTAAATGCCTAGGCTCGCGCAAATCAAACAAACACCGATTAGGCTTGGTAAGATCATCGATTGGGCCTTCGCAATCGGCAGATCTGATTTGGCGGCTTTGAGGAGGCGCGCTTGAATGATGGCTTTCTTGGCCTGTTCCGGCTCCTCGCTTTGCTCAATTGCGCGAAGCTCATTTTTATAGGCTTCAACTTCAGATGTCTGCGTCTTCGCTACATCTCGAGCGAGAAAGGGCGCAGCGAGATAGAGGCTCACGACGAGCGCGAGTGCAAATCCAAGCGCCCAGATCATGGCTTCTCATCCATAAGTGATTTTAGAAGCGTTTCATCGCTGTCTGATAGAGCGTCCAGAGCGATTGGCTCTGCCTCGCCTTTCTGTCGAAGGACAAACCAAATCAAGCTGATCAAAACGAATAGCGCCGGGAAGAACCACAAGACATAGGTGTTGGTCTGCACGGGCGGTTTCAGCAGGACATAATCACCATAATTGGCTCGAATGCGTTCTATAACTTCCGCATCACTTGCTCCGGTGGCCAATTCTTCGCGCACGACGCGTCGCATATCTTGCGCTAATTGCGCGTCAGACTCTTCGATGGATTGGTTCTGGCAGACAACGCAGCGTAGCTGCGCACCGATATCCCGCGCGCGCTGTTCCTCAGGAGAGACTTGTGCGAATGCTGTCCCCGCGAAGCAGAGCCATATGATTAAAATCCATCTCACTGCAGGCTCTCCACGAGGGGGCGCAGGGTATCATTCCAATCCTCAGCCGTGATAATCCCGACATGTTTATATCTGATTTTCCCGGCCTTATCGACGATGAAGGACTCCGGCGCGCCCGTGACACCCAATTCGACAATCAATTTTGAGTTCGGGTCAAAGACGATCACATCATAGGGATTGCCGTTTCTAACCAACCAACGATTGGCGGCTTCGCGCGTGTCGCGCCAGTCAATTCCGACGAGCTGTAAGGATGGGTCATCGCGCAGAGCCATTAATTGCGGATGTTCAACGGTGCAGGCGACACACCACGACCCAAAAACATTTACGAGGCTAACTTGATTTTGCAGAATTGAGGGATTGAGAACTGTATCGCCGTCCAGATTTTCCAAGGCAAATTCAGGGAAGGGCTTTTCAATCAATTCTGACGGCAATATCCGCGGGTCACGCGTCAGACCGAAGGCCAACGCGCCGAGGAGCAGGATAAAGGCGCCGAGAGGTATGAGACCCCGTAACTTCATTCCGCTGCTGCCATGACCGGCACCGCTTCACGTTTGGGCAAACGCAAGCGCCGATCCGCTAAAGCCACAAAACCGGAAAGCGCCATCAGCAATGCGCCAAGCCATATCCAGACCACAAAGGGATGACGATAAACTTGGATAACAAAGCCGCCTTCGGGGTCGCCTTCACCAATACTGGCAAAGAGCGTTTGTCCGAAGGAGAGGTCCAGCCCGGCCTCTGTCGTGACTTGATTGCGGACCGGATAGAATCTGCGTTCGGTGAAGAGTGTCGACACTTCCGTCCCGTTCTTTGTCACAGATATTTCACCTGCGAGGAAATCATAATTATCGCGTTGTCCGCCGCCCACATCTTCCAAAGTATATGTATATTTACCGAGGGTGAGGCTGTCGCCGATTTTGAGTGTGCCGATATCTGTTGCCGACCAGACGCTCATGGCGGTTACGGCTGCCGTGAAAATGGCGACGCCCATATGCGCGCCGGTAAAGCCCCATGTGGAGGCGGGTTGCGCCCGTAATCCAACGCGGCTCCAATTGGCTTTGCGTCCTACGGCCATAACCGTACCGACGGCTAACCACGCCGCTAATCCCAAAGCTAAAGCGCCCAAAACGGATTTTCCGAAAATCGCGGTCGCAATAATCACGATCGCCGCAGCCTTGAGTGCCAGCATGATAGGAACGCGCAGTCGCTTCAGCGTATCCGCCCGCCATTTCAGCATAGGGCCAATTCCCATGAATAATATGAGCAGACACATGATCGGCGTGAATGTCAGATCAAAATAGGGCGCGCCAACACTGATCTTTGACCCATTCACGGCATCAATAAATAAGGGATAGAAGGTCCCCAGAAAAACCGTCGCCAATGCCGCGGTCAGGAGGAGGTTATTGAGAACCAAAGCCCCGTCACGGGACGTCGCGTTAAATGGTACACGGTCGCGCAAACTATGTGCGCGCATGGCATAGAGCGTGAGCGCCCCACCTGTCGCCAAGCCCAGTAAGAGCAGCAAAAAGACACCACGTTCCGGGTCGACCGCAAAGGCGTGAACGCTCACCAAAATGCCTGACCGCACGACAAAGGTCCCGATGAGTGACAATGCGAATGTTGTGATGGCGAGCAAAACCGTCCACCCCGCCAAGCTGTGACGCGTTCCTAAAACCAATATGGAATGCAGGAGGGCCGTCCCGGCGAGCCATGGCATGAAGCTGACATTCTCCACCGGATCCCACATCCACCAGCCGCCCCAGCCCAGCTCGTAATAGGCCCAGAAGCTGCCAAGCGCGATACCGATGGTGAGGAAGCTCCACGCCACTAATACCCAAGGCCGCAACCATTTCGCCCAGACCGAGTCGACCCGTCCTTCGATCAAGGCGGCGATGGCAAAACTAAATGGCAGGGAAAATCCAACATATCCTAAATAGAGAAAGGGCGGGTGGAAGGCGAGACCGGGGTCTTGCAGGATAGGGTTCAGCCCATTGCCATCTATCGGAACAGGGTTCAGCCGTTCGAATGGATTTGATGTGAATAGGATGAAGGCCAGAAATCCGGCTGTAACCAAGGCCTGGACGGCAATGGCACGCGCTTTCAGGCTTGGCGGTAAGGCTTTGCCGAAGAGAGGCACAGCCGCGCCATATCCCGCCATCATCAAGACCCAAAGCAGGATTGAACCCTCATGATTTCCCCAAACGCCGCTGATTTTATAGAGTAGAGGCTTTTCCGAATGGCTGTGTAAGGCGGCGAGTTTAACAGAGAAGTCGGAGGACAGAAAAACGCTCGTGAGAGCGACAAAAGAAAAGGCAATGAGAAGGAATTGCCCAACCGCGGCGCGGTCGCCAAATTCCATCATCCGCGCATCATTGCGCTGCGCTCCAACCATAGGAATAACGGCCTGTAGAAGCGCCACGCAAAACGCCAGAATTAGGGCGATATGTCCGAGTTCAGCGGTCATGAAAGGAGCCTCTAGCGAGAAGCCGTCCACGCCTCAATGGGACATATGAGACGAACGTGGTTTTGCCGCAGATGGGGCGGGGAAATATCCCCATTGCGGTCC
>CAYZGF010000179.1:0-5013 GCA_964477595.1 uncultured Algimonas sp. | reverse complement strand
GCCGTTGGTTTCTTCTCCATCGCGGCGGGTGAAGCCCGTTCGCGCGGCGTCGAAGTCGATGCCAATTTGGAGTTCGATGGCGATATCAGCCTGTGGGCGTCTTACGCCTTCACGGACGCAGAATTCCGCAATGAATTCGCGGATGCGGACGGCTTCGGCTTTACGATTGAGGCGGGCGATCCGTTGATCAACACACCAAAACACCAGCTCAGCCTGCAAGCTAGTAAGGGTTTTGACCTTGGTAATTTCACAGCAGACTTAGGTGGCGGTGTTCTCTATGTCGGCGACCGCAATGGATTTGTCGGATCGGATTTTGAGCTGCCCGACTATACGACTGTGCGGGCTTTTGCAGAAGTGGGTGTGGCCGAGAACACCTCCATCCGCCTTGATGTGGATAATATCTTTGACGAGACTTTTTACACAAATTCCTTTGCCAATGTCTGGGTACAGCCGGGCGATCCTCGCCGAGTTCGCTTGACGGCGCGTTATGGATTTTAGGAGGCTTACATGACGGCGATTACTGTTAAAGACCTGATCGTTAGTCGCGGGGATGCCCGTGTTTTAAAGGGTATCTCATTTCATGTTGAACCGGGCAGCGTTTATGCGCTGCTCGGAGGCAATGGAGCCGGGAAGTCAACGACATTGTTGACCCTTTTGGGGTTTCTAAAGCCTGAGAGTGGGCATGTTGCGGTTCTTGACCGCGATGTGAGCAAAGACATCGGTGCCGTTCGGCAATCCATCGCTTATCTGCCAGAGGCCGCGACGCTTTATCCGCATCTCAATGCCTATGAAAATCTCACCTATTTTTTGGCTTTAGCCGGAAACAAAACAACGAGAGCTGAACTCGACGCGGCCTTAGAAGAAGTCGGCCTGCAAGCTGATGCGCGTTCGCGGCACATGGATAATTATTCCAAAGGCATGCGCCAAAAGGTAGCCATCGCGCTCGCCATTTTGCGTGAGACGCCTGTGCTTTTACTGGACGAGCCGACATCGGGTCTCGATCCTGTCGCGATTGACGAATTTAACGCCTTAGTCCGAAAACTCTCCGCGCAAGGTAAAACCGTCTTGATGGTTACGCATGACGTTTACGGCGCGTGTCAGGTCGCGGACCGCATTGGGCTTTTGCGGCGCGGAGACTTAGTGGGCAGCTTTGACGCCAAAGAGGGTGCGCGGATTGATACAGAAATCGTCCATGCCGCCTTTGCCGGAAGGGCAGCCGCATGAGCACGTCAGTCACGATAGCCCGAGAGGAATGGCGGCAATGGCGGCGCTCACGCCTCGCTATGCTAAGCCTTATGGTGTTTTCAGTCTTACTTGTCTTCACGACTGCCTTGACGCTTCTGGACGCGCAAGAGGCGCGTCACGAAAGGTTGCACCAGCAAGAACAAGCTGAACAAACATTCCTTGATCAACCTGACCGCCACCCGCACCGCATGGTGCATTACGGCCACTATGTTTTCCGTGCGCCGCCGCCGCTCGCCATATTTGATCCGGGCGTTGATGCGGTGACGGGGCAGTCTATTTTCCTTGAGGGACATAGACAAAATTCGGCGATGTTTGCGGATGCCCGTGCAGAGGCGCGGACAGGTGGATTTGGCGCACTGTCACTAGCGAAGGTCTATCACTTCTTTTTGCCACTGCTCATCATCGCGCTCGGTCACGGCGTCATTTTGCGCGAAAGAGAGGCCCGCACATTAGGGCCGTTGCTCTCTCAAGGCGTGAGCGGCGCTCGGCTTTACCGCGGCAAGCTTTTAGCTTTATCAGCTCTCATAGGGATATTATCGCTTCCAGCACTGTTCTCATCTTTGGTAGCGATTTTTTACGGCGAAAGTCTTTTGGCGGGGCTGGCTCTGTATTTCGGCCATTTCGCTTATTTGTTTATATGGGCCGCTCTCGCAATCCTTGTGTCGGTTGCAACACGGTCTCGTGGTCTTGCATTAGGAGTCCTCTTGGCCGCCTGGGTTCTGACCGTCTTGGTTATACCCCGCATTGGCGTAACATCAGCGAGCGCTACCCTTCCGACGGAAGGTAAAATTCTTACCGATATGCGGATGAATGATGATCTACGCAAACTCGGCGATGGACATAATGCGTCCGACCCGGCTTTCACCAAATTGCGCGCCGATACACTGGCCAAATATGGCGTAGAACGGGTCGAGGATCTTCCGGTGAACTATCGCGGCATTGTGGCCTCAGCCAGTGAAGAAAAACTGACAGAGACGCTGAATCAATATGCCGAAAAGCGAATGACACGCGAGGCCGCGCAGGCGGCTCACCTTTCCGGATATTCTTGGCTTTCGCCCTATCTCGCTATTAGCGGTGCATCTCGAAAGTTCGCGGGAACCGATTTGGCAACGCATCACCGTTTCCTGCGTCAAGCGGAGGGTCTGCGATATGATTTCGTCCAAGGTCTCAACAAAGCCCATGTCGAACAACTTTCTTATGAGGCTGATATTAACAGGAACAAGGGTGAAGAGGGCTGGCGGCGTGCGCGCGTAGATGCGTCCAATTGGCAGGTGCTCAATGACTTTAGGTTCACGCCCGATACTGCGCCAGTGCGCGTGGAACGCGCCACACCGCAAATTATTGCGCTTATACTTTGGTTGATCGCTCTGCTGGGCACAGGAGTGTTCGCCGCGCGGAGGCTCACACCATGATGCGCGAATTACGATTTATGCTTCGCGACAAGGCGGTATGGGTTTGGCTGTTCTTGGCCTTCTTATTCTCAGTCTTGGCCGTCACGCTCGGGATGAATGAAATCAGTCAGCAGCGGACAGAAATAGCAGAACTCAAACAGCTCGATCAGGTTGAACGCGACGTCGTTTTGTCTCAGCAATCGGATTGGGGTTCGGCGGCATATTATACCTTCCACTTGACTTATGATGCGCCGTCCGACTTCGCCTTTGCCGCAATCGGACAGCGTGATGTTAGCCCATGGAAACACCGCATTCGGATGTTGGCGCTGGAAGGGCAAATTTATGAGACTGATGCCAATAATCCAGACTTCGCCCTGATTGGCCGATTTGATTTTGCCTTCGTGGCCACACTCATCGCGCCCCTTTTGGTGATTCTACTTTTGTTTGACTTACGCTCAGGCGAGCAAGCCGCAGGACGGTTGCGCTTAATCGAAGCCAGCGCGGCATCCGCACGCCGCCTTTGGTGGGGTCGCGCTGGCTTGCGTGTTGGGACGCTGGCTTTGGCGTTATGTTTGCCGCTTTTGGTGGGTGGCCTCTTGTCAGGATCAGCGGTAACCACGCTCCTGGCTTGTGTGGTGGCTGTCTGTGTCTATCTCTCATTTTGGATGGCGGTGACGCTTTGGCTAACACCAGCTACACGGACAGGGGCTTATAACCTGACCATTATGCTGGGCATTTGGTTGTTCGTCTGTGCGATTATTCCCGCAAGCTTAACGCAAGTCATCAATAAATCTGTGCCACTTCCTGATGGCGGCGAAATTGTCCTGACCCAGCGCGAAGCCGTGAATGATGCGTGGGATCTTCCAAAAGAAGAAACCTATGCTCCGTTTCTGGATCGTCACCCTGATTGGGCTGACTATACGGGATGGGACAGTGATGCTTTTGAATGGAAATGGTATTATGCCTTTCAGCAGGTGGGAGATCAAACAGCGGAACCTCTAAGCGTTACCTATCGCGAAGGTCGTGAAAAGCGTGATTTACTGGCAGGACGCGCCAGCCTCATATCGCCAGCCTCGCTCATGCAGCGTATATTGGAACGCTTGGCGCATACAGACATGCAATCCGCCATGTCCTATGAGTCAGATGTGCGTGATTTTCATGCCCAGCTTCGTGCTTGGTATTATCCGAGGATGTTTAAATCAGAGGACTTTGATTCCGATATAGCAAATCGAGCGCTCCCAGATTTCCGTTCATCAACTAGCACGGGAAAACAAAATGAACTCTCACACTAGGATAACAAAAAACAAGATTAAAAACCATTTTGCTTATGCAGAACAATTAGCGACCGCGCATAATGCGTGGCTGATACCCATACGGAAGCATATTTATTGATGCTTGTTGAAGACAGAGGCACCGCTAGGCGCTTATGAGTTACTGGACATGCTCGACGGGGCTTTGTCACATTAACTGAACTAGCCGCTAATTTCATTTATTCGCCTCCTTAGGCACAAGGTTTTGCCGTTATGATGGTCCATTCCTTTTGTGCCTGTTTCCTGAATTTTCGAGGTTTGTTTCTGAAGATGAGATGGCAACAAAATGAAGTAACAAGGTCTCTACAGAAACTGGGGCGCGTCAAACTTTGGGTTAATGATGAACACTGATATAGATATAGAACTAGATTTTATAGATGAGTGATCTTATCAAATGTGGGCGCGTCAAGAGGTGTCCTGAATTTTATCCCCGCATAAAAATTATTGCTCCACATTATTTGTCCTAAGTGCCATTGGTTTCCAAGTTCGATGTTTATGTTGCCTTCAGATAAGATAAAAGTTTCAAATCCTATTTTCGCGCCGTTTCTAGATAAATCTATTAGAAATAAATCACTAGTCATGTCGCCTGATTTAACCCTAATCAAACAATTCAATAGTCGGCGTGGTTCACGAGATTCGAATTTTTTATACGCTTATAGATAATAATATTCACTATAGGGAATATTAACGCCATAAAAGATAAATATCGTAGATCTGCATCGAAGAAAATACGTGCCGAATTATTGGCCAGATGCTTCGCCCCCGTGCCACTCGTAATACCACTGTCTTGTGTATAATTGTATTTCGGACTTTGGAGATCTCCCCAAAATGCATTTGACGCCGCACTTTTTTCGGTTTGAAAGGAAGCCGTATTCTCTGATTTGTCTAATATGGAGGGATGTTGTTCGAACGTAAACTGATCGCAGTTTAAGTATCCGGATAGAGATTTCAGGGTGTGATCTAAGCCGTTGGGGATGGATTTTTCAATCGCGTGGCGTCCTGCAGGCCAATTTTGAAGATGAGGTTCTATTCTATTCAAAATGTCGGAGAGTGTTACGCTTTCTGTT
>CAYZGF010000178.1:0-5016 GCA_964477595.1 uncultured Algimonas sp. | reverse complement strand
CACCCAGCCATGGACGGGATTTCCTTTGCGTCTTTTGCGTCCGTTCGGGTCCATTCCTCGTCCTAAAATAATCCGTCATTTACGCTAGGGAGCGCTTGATTACGATAAAATTTGTGGCCATAGGTTGCATATTATCAACTAGGGTCAAGGGGACCATTATCATGAAAATCAAACTTATCGTGGCTCTTGCCGCATCCTTCAGCTTATCAGCCTGTGCTACAATCATAAAAGGTTCTGACCAAGAGATTGCATTTAATACAGGCTCCGTCGAAGGCGCGACATGCAAAGTAACTGGTGGATCAGAATTTGCCGTAAATTCGACAGTTGTTACGCCAGGCGTTTTAACATTACCACGATCCAAAAAGGCTCTCGACGTGGCTTGTTCTAAGCCAGGTATGGGTTCAGGTTCAAAATCTGTCACAGGCAGTGTTGAGCCATGGACGTTTGGTAACATCGTTTTAGGGGGCGTCGTTGGTGTAGGTGTTGATGCTTATCAAGGCGCGATTTACAAATACCCAGGTACAATTAGCGTCGACATGAGCCGTCCGGGTATGGATACACCAACAGTTACTGGTGAACCAGTTTCATAAAGAGTTTTCAACTAAACTGATCAAACAACCCTCTCCACCTGTGGAGGGGGTTTTTTATTTGCCCAAATCCTGCTGAACGCGCGGATCTTGTAAAAGTCGGTTCATTGCCTCCGCCGTCTCAAAACTCTCATCTTTCATAAATCTCAGGCGCGGCGTGGATTTCATTTCCATCTCACGGCCCAAACGCCCCCTTAGGAATGATCCGCAGCGCTGCAGGGCTTTGATCACAACATCTGGATCGTGATCCGTGCCCAGCGGAGCCGCATAGACGATCGCATGTTTTAAATCCGGCGAGGCACGGACTTCTGATATCGTCACGGACACGCCTTTCAGATCAGGATCGCGCAAATGTTCGCGGGCTAAAATATCTGCGAGTGCGCGACGGATGAGCTCGCCGGCTTTCAGCTGACGCTGGGATGGGGGTCGGTTTCTGGACATATCTATCAACTTAAAGGGCGGAGCATGGTTTTCCAACCCGTTACAGCATCGTTAAAACAGCTTGAAATTTCAACGAAATCGTGACTAGACACGGTGACACAAATATCACTAATAACCTCCGAAAAAATATACAATTGTTAACTACCCGCACATTATAGATGGGGATATTATACGGTACTGAGGACAACCATGAAACGTGATGTAAGGACCGCCACAGAAGTGGATGCCTTTGTCGGGGCACAGCTAAAAGCTTTGCGCAAGTCAGCCGGGTATAGCCAGACAGAGCTCGCCAAACAGGTTGGGGTTACGTTCCAGCAAATCCAAAAATATGAGCGCGGGACGAACCGGATAGGGGCAAGCCGCCTTTGGGGGTTTTGCAAAGTATTTGATGTCCCGCCCGGTCGATTTTTCGAGGGCGTCGAAGCGCATTTGGCGGAGATTGAACCGGCTTAACTCATGATTGGACGTCCGCAGGACAGCCAAACGCCTTCACCTCAAGACAGATAAATAGACCTGAAGATACAGCCTTCTATGCCTTGGCTGTGAATTGGAGGCTGTCTGCTGGCTTAATGTCAGCCGGCTTAGACCAATGAATAGGTCCATAAGCTAAAATTTGGTAAGAGCCTTTCTTCATAATTTTTACCTATATAAATTATAGGATTTTCGTAAGTCTCCATTTTTCGATCTCCCGCGTATTGGTTTTGTCAAAGCGCTCTAAGGAGAAAAAAATGCGTTTACGTCTACTTACACTTGCTGCCGCAACAACGGCGATGATGGCCCTTCCCGTTGGTCAAGCCTTTGCATCAGATGTTGAAGATCCATGGTTACTTCGCTTGAGAGCGCTGAGTGTCATGCCGGATGAGGGCGGAGAGATTGACCCGATTGGCGGTGATGTTGATATTAAAAATCAAATTGTTCCCGAACTGGATGTCTCTTATTTCGTCAAAGAAAACATTGCCTTTGAGCTCGTCCTCGCGACGACGCCACATGACACGGCAGCCTTGAATACAGCGATTGGTGATGTTGAATTAGGTGACGTCTGGCTCTTACCGCCAACACTGCTTGCGCAATATCATTTCTCGCCACGTGCCGGCATACGCCCCTATGTCGGCGCGGGTATCAACTACACCTTCTTTTATGAGCAGGACGTTGCACCAGGTCTGACATCGGTAAATTACGATAATAGCCTGGGCTTTGCCCTTCAGGCCGGTGTCGATATTCCGGTGAATGACACATATTTCGTGAACTTTGATGTGAAGAAATTATGGCTTGGTACAGACGTAACTGTTGATGCAGGCGAGCTGGGTATTGTCACAGCTGACGCGGATATTGACCCGTGGATTGTCGGCGTGGGTGTTGGCCGACGCTTCTAAAAATCAACCGGTTGTAAATGCAGCCAAAGAAGCCAAGCGTCTTTCCCTTCCCGCGAAGCTTCCAGACTGGCCCGGTCTTTGGACTGGGCCTTTTTTGCTTTTGAGCTTGGAGCTTTCAAATGAAAGCCTTCGCGGTCTTGTGGCTTTGTGCTGCAGTTTGCCAAACTTTACACCGTTCCAGCAATGCTTGCTGCGCCTCTTGGTCGCCGACATGCTCATGTGGCACGTTGTAAAAAAGACCTCTGCAATAAAAGACAATAAAGTCTTTTGTCTGAAAAACACCGCCGATTGCAGACCAAGCAATCTGAGTTTGCCTGTCCGTCTCGTCGATCATTAACCCCTGTGCATCTATGTGAAACCGAGACGTGAACTCGTGATCGACATCAAAACGGGCGAATTTGATAAGGTACTTATTGAGATTAGGAATGATGAGTCTGGTCGACAGTTGAATAGCCATTCCAACTGCAAACAGAATAGAGATCAGAGGTTGATCGATGTTAAGATAGGATAGGGCAAAATTGAACACATAGAATAAGCCATAAGTTAGTCCCCCAACACTTATTCCAATCATGGAATAGACTAGGCCTGTGACCCAGACTGGATATGCGGCACGGGAGGCCTGCGTTTGAAATCGGACATATTGCTTAACGCTGTGAGCAATGATGTAATTAAATTCCACTCTCACACCCCATAAAAAAAACCGCTCTACACAGTCTGCATGGAACGGTTTTTATGAAGGTTAAATGTGAGAAGCGTTAATCCGCGCTTTCCAATTTCCGTTCCAGCATCTCAACCGTAAAGCACTCGATTTGATCGCCCTTGCGAAGATCGTGATAGCCCTCAAAGCCCATACCGCATTCCATGCCGGCCTGAACCTTCGGCACTTCGTCCTTGAAGCGCTTCAGCGTAGACAGCTCGCCTTCATGAATAACCACGTCATCGCGTAGAAGACGGACACCCGCCCCACGTTCAACACGGCCTTCTGTAACTTTACACCCGGCCACTTTACCAAGCTTGGTGATGTTGAAGACTTCCAGAATTTCGGCGTAACCGATAAACGTCTCCCGACGTTCCGGCGACAACATGCCCTCCAGCGCACCTTTGATCTCGTCTAACAGCTCATAGATGATTGAATAATAGCGGATTTCGACACCTTCCCGTTCGGCCAAATCTTTGGCTTGACGATTGGCCCGAACATTAAAGGCAATGATGGGCGCCCCTGCCGTTTTGGCTTGGTTCACATCGCTCTCAGAAATACCGCCTGCGGCTGAATAGACTACCCGTGCGCGGACTTCGTCATTGCCGAGGCCCTCGAGTGAAGATTTGATCGCTTGGGCAGAGCCTTCCACATCGGCTTTTACCAAGAGGTTCAGCTCTGATGTTTCTTTATTCTGCAGCTTCGCCATCATCTGTTCCATGGAGGCCATGGCAGACGGAGCCGCAATTTCAGAATCTTTGCGTTTCTGGATCCGGTATTCCGTAATTTCACGTGCCTTGGCTTCATCCGCCACAACCGCAAAAGGCTCACCCGGCATTGGCGCACCGTCCAGACCCATCAGCTCAATCGCTGTTGACGGACCGGCAGCTTTCATTTGCTTGCCCGTCTCATTCATCATGGCTTTGACTTTGCCCCAATGTTCTCCCGCAACAACAACAGCACCGCGTTTGAGCGTTCCGCGTTTCACGAGAAGCGTTGCAACAGCGCCGCGTCCTTTTTCAATCTTGGACTCGATAACCAGACCGTCCGGATTTCGGGTTGGGTTGGCTTTTAATTCCATCAACTCCGCTTGGTTCACGATGGCTTCGGCCAGATCCTGTAGACCTGTCTTTTCTTTCGCGGAGACCGGAATAGCTTGAACATCACCGGACATGCTTTCCGTGATGATGTTATGCTGCAGCAAGTCTGTTTCGACCTTTTGCGGATTGGCTTCGTAAGCATCCATTTTATTGATGGCGACAATGATTGGCGTTCCGGCAGCCTGCGCGTATTTAATGGACTCAACCGTTTGCGGCATGACGCCGTCATCAGCCGCCACAACGAGCACAACAATATCAACCGCTTCCGCACCGCGTGTCCGCATTTCAGAGAAAGCGGCATGGCCCGGCGTATCGAGAACAGTAATCTGTTCGCCAGATTTTAGTTTCAATTGGTAAGCACCAATATGCTGTGTAATACCTCCAGCTTCTCCAGCGGCTACATCTGTTTTTCGAATAGCATCTAAAATAGATGTTTTACCATGGTCAACGTGACCCATAACTACTACAATTGGAGGTCTTGATTCTAAGTTTTCTACCTCATCTTTAAGTAGTTCCTCTAGATTTCTAGCAAAAACGTGTTCAGCATCTGCCGTTGTTTCTTCTTTTGCGACGGTTATTCCTAGTTCTGTAGCTACTATAGCAGCTGTATCGTAGTCGATTTGCTGATTAATTGTAGCCATAATGCCGCTGTTCATAAGGGCCTGGACTACTTTAGGAACTTGTACACCAGATTTTTCAGCTAGCTCTTTTACAGTTAATGTATCAGGTAACTTTACTACACCTTCTTTCTTTTTGATCTGAACTTGCTTACCATGATCTTTCTTGGGTTTTGGCTCTTGCTTAGTATTGGAAGATGT
>CAYZGF010000177.1:2820-5038 GCA_964477595.1 uncultured Algimonas sp. | reverse complement strand
ATTAAATTCGGCGGGCAGACCTCTCCTGCATCCTCTTCTATCAATTTGGACAGCGACGCCAGTTCCCCTGCCCAATCATATAAAGCATACTTATTTATCATTTGCTCCGGCGTGCCCCACGGACCTTCTTCCGCTATGCTCAAATCTGCACGCTGAATCGTAAATGTTTTATCCAGACTCACTTCGAAGAAGCCCCATACCGCGTGAGGTAAGACTTCACAGGTTCACCCGTTTCCATCGTCACGACGTAGAGGCGGTCATATTCTGTTTTTTCGACGATGGGCGTGCCACCGTCTCCGCCGAGGAGCTCTGTTAATTTGTCCGTCGTATTTGAATGGCCGACGACGAGGTGACGTCCCGGCATAGCTTTTAATTTTGTCGCCATTCCGGGCAGGTCACGCGGATTGTAGAGCGCGACCTCTAATCCGAGCCGCGCAGCCAGCGGTGCCGCCGTATCACGCGTGCGGATATAATCACTGCTGTGGATATGGGTGATGCCCTCGCCTTCCAAACGGTCGGCAAGCGCAACGGCCCGCGCCTTCCCCGCTTCGGTCAAACCCGGATCCTTTTTCTCGGCCGTTTTTTCCGCATGGCGCACCAGAAAGACAGCATCCGTCGTGGGTGCCGTTTGCGCACATGCACCCAGCATCATCAGACCTGCTATCAGGAAAGCGTGTTTCACAGTCCGTCCTTCCGCCTGCTTATTGCAGGATCAAGTTCAAAGGGTGCGTCTCAACCCTGCTGATTGGCGATTGCAATCAACGAGGTGCCCCTCGGGTGTTTACGGTGTGCCAGAGGAATAGGAGTCGCGCAAGACAGAGCGGCATTGCATCCCCAGTTTCGTGTGAATTGAAAAAAATCAGCAAAGACTGCAATTTATTACAGTACCGTAACCGAGAATTTACATTTAGGCCCTATGTGCACGTTTCGGTGTGGGACCGTCTTAAATTGAATGGGTCTTATCCGCCGTGATATTTCAGCTAATCTATACCTGCGCGTTACGGCATGACGTGAGCACGTCTGAGCTCGACGCGATAGCAGAATCCTCCCGACTCCGTAATATGGAGAATGGCGTAACCGGGATTTTGCTCTGCAAAGAAGGCTCGGTTCTTCAGGTTCTAGAAGGCGATCAAACTGTCGTAAATAATCTGTATGATAAAATTTCGTCTGATGCCCGTGTTTCAAACTCCTTGGTTCTTATCAAAAGACACTCAAGAGAACGGGAATTTCCGAATTGGTCTATGGGCTATAGGAATGCAGATACGGATGAGGTTTCCTTTGAACTGACCGCAGATAGTTTTCAAAAAGTCATGCCCAGTGATCTCAGTCCTGAAGTCGATACAATTGGCTGGACCTTCGCTCGCGTAAACGGGTTGGCCTGAGCCCTAGCTGCAACTTGTCTCTGTCGTCGGCAAGCCGTCGATGAAATTCACAATGTCCGCCTTTAAGGTCGTGTCGTCATCAAAATGACGCGACAACACTTTGACAACATCCGTATGGCTTTGCCCCGGATAAATCTCAACTTGAGCCTCCCCACCCCGTGCCGTTATTTTATCAGCTAAGGCCGTTGAATTCTTCGGATAAACGGTCGTATCGCTCTCGCCGTGGCCGAGAAATATGGCGGGTGACGGTCCGGTGACATTGTTTAAAACGGCGTCATCTGCGGTGAAGCGGTCCGGGAAAATCTCGATCAGGCGTTCACTTTCCAAAGGCACAATTCCCGTCGGGGCGGCCAGCCCAACGACACCCGCAATTACTGCACAGCGATCAACGCCCGCCTCGCGAAGATATTGATCCCGCAGACCCAGCATCAACACATTATAGGCACCCGCTGAATGTCCAATCAGGACGATTTTCCGCCCGGGAAACGTCTCAGCTGTGTAGGCTACAGCTTTCGCATTATCCTCTAAAAAATTCGGAAATTTCGCTTCCGGGTAAATTCGGTAATTCGGCACAACAATGTCATAACCGGAGCGTGTGAACCCTTCCGCCAGAAACTTGTAAATCCCTTTTGATCCACTGTCCCATGACCCGCCATGCACAAACATCAAGACAGGCGCGCCTTCTTTCGCCTTTTCAGAACGGTAAATATCCAGCACGTCCCGATCCCCTTCGCCGAAGGATACATTTTTCGTACGATCAAATGTCGATGCGGGCGTGATACCGTTGAGAATAGAGACAGGGGCACATGCAGCCAAAGCCGCCGCTGCCGTCATAA
>CAYZGF010000177.1:1346-2720 GCA_964477595.1 uncultured Algimonas sp. | reverse complement strand
GTCGCCTTACGGCAAGGCGGGCAATTTACCCCGGAATTTCTTGCTAAAAATCCAAATCACGGCGTTCCCGTTTTGGACGTCACCTATGCGGATGGTGCCGAGCAGACCATTACAGAATCTCTCGCCATACTCATTTGGCTGGCGGATCAGGATGACCGTTTTGCCCCGTCTCCCAACGACTTACGCGCAAGAGCAGATTACCTTCATATCATGGCCCTAGGTGGGTCTTGGATGGACCAACTGCTTTGGAACATTCGGCTGCACGAGAGCATTCTTCCAAAATCAGCCAGAAATGAAACATTTGCGGCGTTTAATCGGGATAAAATTGAGAATGAAGTGGCCCCGCAACTTGCCAAACGTTTATCGGCACAAGCGTTTATCTGTGGAGACACGTTTTCCGCGGCCGATTGTATGATGGGACAAAATATAAATTGGGCCGGGGCCTATGGGCTCTGCCGCAATGATGTTTTCAAATCCTATATGGCCCGGATGAAAGCCCGCCCCGCATTTCAAATGGCATTTGCGGATGCCAAAGACTTTGAAGGCTGAGCCATGAAACTTGGACAAACAGATATCAATATTGGCAAGATTGCCTTTGGCTGTTGGCGCTTCGCCACGCATGATGTGAGCACCGCTGACAAGCTCATCCGCACCGCCTTAGACGCCGGAATGAATGTTATCGATACCGCCGATATTTACGGATTTAGTGAATATCCGGACCGGGAGGATAAGGGTTTCGGCCAAGCAGAACTTCGTTTGGGCGAAGTTCTCGCAGCGGCGCCTAGCTTACGCAAACAAATGATTTTGGCGACCAAAGGCGGTATTGATGCTCTCCGTCCCTATGACAGCTCTTATGCCTATCTCACACGCGCTATGGATGCGTCGCTGGAGCGACTGCAAACGGATTATGTTGATCTTTACCAGATACATAGACCTGATCTGACCACGCCCATGTCAGAAGTCGCGCGGGCCTTGAATGATATGGTGGATAGCGGAAAATCGCGAACGATTGGCGTTTCTAATTTCACGGTTCCGCAAATGCGGGCTCTGCAAGCCCATCTGAAACATCCGATTGCGACCATTCAGCCGGAGTTTTCTGCCCTCGAGCAATCGCCATTAGAGAATGGCACACTGGATTACGCCGAAGAGATTGGCGCAACTCTCATGGCTTGGTCCCCTCTTGCGGGTGGGAAAATTCCGAAAACCGAAGGTCCGGTCCAAGCGGTATTGGACGGGATTGCCACCGCTTATGGCATTTCGCGATCCACGGCCGCTTTGGCCTTTATTCGTGGCTTTGGCGCAAATGTCATGCCCATTATTGGAACACAAAACCCCACGCGGATCACCGAGTCGGGCTATGCAGCGCAGGTCAAT
>CAYZGF010000177.1:0-1246 GCA_964477595.1 uncultured Algimonas sp. | reverse complement strand
TTAGAAAAATCCTAAGGTCCAAGGTTTAATAGACCTTTACGGTTCAAACCAAAGGACCTTGGTTCAACACCGTCAAAGTAAACCGTCAAAGTCAGACGCGTCGTGGCGCTCCTTCAACCCTTTATCGTCCCAATACCGATTGACGAGTTGACCACGCCTAAACGCAGGACGCGCCGCCAACTGCTTTGTCCAGCGCTGTAAATGTTCATAGCTCTCGACCTGAAGAAACTCTCCGGCCTCGTAAAGCACGCCTTTAGCCATCGCGCCGTACCATGGATAGATCGCGAAATCGGCAATCGTCAGCTCAGACCCTGCGATATATTCTGATTTCGCAAGTTGCTGGTCCAGTACATCTAATTGACGCTTTGTCTCCATAGAGAAGCGGTCAATACAATATTCGATTTTCATCGGCGCATAGGCATAGAAATGTCCAAAACCGCCGCCGAGATAAGGTGCACTGCCGACTTGCCAGAACAACCAAGACAAACACTCGGTTCGCGCGGGACCGCTTTCAGGAAGAAACATCCCAAATTTTTCGGCCAGATGCATCAAGATGGAACCGGATTCGAAAATACGCAGCGGTTCATCCCCTGAGTGATCCATCATAGCCGGGATTTTTGAATTTGGATTGACGTCAACGAAACCAGATCCGAATTGATCCCCCTCGCCTATATTGATCAACCAAGCGTCATAATCAGCCGCAGTTACGCCCGCTTCCAATAATTCCTCCAACATGATCGTGACTTTGACGCCATTCGGGGTCCCTAGTGAATAAAGCTGGAAATCATGTTTGCCGACAGGCAGCTCTTTTTCATGGGTGGAGCCTGATGTGGGGCGATTAATATTCGCAAATCGTCCACCTGAGGCTTTGTTTTCCCAAATCTTGGGGGGTGTCCAATCCGATAATGTTTGCTCAGCCATCGTCTCTCTCCATAAAAATTAGCCTTCCGAACTAGTCTGTTCGGAAGGCTATGAAAAGTGACGGCTTTGTGAGGCAGCGCGTTAAAACACGCTACTTGATGGTTTCATCAGCCTCTAAGGCTCTAATCTTGCCGCCATCGGTGAGCTCGCCATCGGCCGGCATTGCGTCATCAAACATTTTTTGTGTTGTTTCACCCATATCCAAACGCACCGAAAAGGAGCGTGGCTGTCCTTGCATCTCCACGAAAACGTTCAGGAAATAAACGCCGTCTACATCCGCCTTTACGTCAACATCCCAAATATGTTCATCAGATTTTGCCACATT
>CAYZGF010000176.1:2031-5054 GCA_964477595.1 uncultured Algimonas sp. | reverse complement strand
ATTGTGCCCAAAGAGAATATCATCGGACGCGCAGAGATCGTATTATTGTCGGTTGATGAAGATTTCGAGCTCGTCAAACCTTGGACATGGTTGAATATCCGCGGTGACCGCTGGTTCAAGGATATCAAATGAGCGCTCAGGCACGGGACCGATATCCGCGTCTTTCCGCATTAGAGCGCCGAATTGGATATGAGTTTAAGGATCCGTCCTATCTAATACGGGCGATGACCCATAGTTCCTATGGCGACGGTCAGCGCGTGACACCTGATAATGAACGCTTGGAATTTTTGGGCGACCGGGTTTTAGGACTTCTGACAGCGGCGGCTCTATTTCATTATTCGACTGAGGCGGAAGGCACATTGGCACGTCGCTTAAATGCCCTTGTGCGGAAAGAGACCTGCGCGAAGATAGGTCGGCAGATCGGCTTGGGTGACGGGCTGCTCGTCTCAACTGCGGAAGACAAACAGGGCGGACGCGAGAAAACGTCTATCTTGGGGGATGCCTGCGAAGCCTTGATAGCGGCTATCTACCTCGACGGCGGCTATTCTGAGGCCCAGAAATTCTATGATAAGTTCTGGATCCCGTTGTTGGAGGAAGTGGTCAAGAAATCGGCGAAAGATCCCAAAACGGAACTGCAGGAACGCGCGATGCGTGGCCGGCATGGCTTACCGGTCTATGGCGTCATAGAGCGCAGTGGCCCCGACCATCGCCCACTATTTGTTGTCGAGGTCAGCATTGAAGGTGTCGGTTCTGCCAGAGGCACCGGAAAGTCCAAACGCGACGCAGAACGTTATGCCGCAACCCATATGTTAGAAGGATGGCCATCATGAGCCGTGCCGGATTTGCTGCCATCGTCGGCGCCCCCAATGCGGGGAAATCGACTCTCACCAATGCGCTGGTTGGAGAGAAAGTCTCCATCGTCACGCATAAGGTCCAGACGACGCGGTTCCAAATCCGTGCGATTGCGATGTTGGAGACGGCAGACGGGCAGCCTTCGCAGGTCGTGTTAGTGGATACACCGGGAATATTCTCGCCTAATGAATCAGACCGCTTGGCAAAGTCCATGGTGCATGCGGCTTGGACAGGGGCGGATGACAGTAATCTGATCGTCCATGTCGTCGATGCTCCGGCTTGGTTACGTCAGGCTGCAGGCGAGGGCAGTTCACAAGACCGTCTTTCCGTTGACGATACAAAGAGCGTTGCAAAGGGATTGAAGAAACGTCGCGCCAAAGCCATGCTCGTTCTTAACAAGGTAGATGAAATCCCGCATGAGCAAGTCCTGCCGCTGATCGCTGAATTCAACGAGATGAATGTCTATAGCGAAATTTTCATGACATCTGCGACGAATGGCGAGGGTGTCAAAGCGCTCTCCACCGCTCTGGCAGAAGCCATGCCTGAGGGACCGCTGCTCTACCCAACGGATCAAGCCGCTGACATTCCGTCACGCCTCATGGCGGCTGAAATCACGCGCGAGAAATTGTTCCTCCGACTGCATGACGAACTCCCTTATGCCAGCATGGTCGAGACTGAAAATTGGAAAGAACAGAAGAATGGGGACGTGCGGATTGAGCAGGTAATTTACGTTCGCCGATCCTCTCAAAAACCGATCGTCTTGGGTAAAAATGGCCGGACGATTTAAGATTTTGGCGCGTCTGCCCGACACGAAATGCTGGATTGGTTAGGTCGTAAAGTCCATCTCTTCCTCTTCGTAAAAGTCCGCGAGAAATGGAAAGACGACCAAGCACGCTATACGGGCATGGGATTGGAATTCGACGTCTAGCTCCATGGATTGGTCTGCCGACGGATATATTCTGAGCACACGCAAGCACGGCGAAACGTCAGCCATTATCGATGTTTTCACGCGCGAGAAAGGTCGCCATCCGGGATTGGTACGTGGCGGTATCGGGCGACGCATGCGGCCTGTGTTGCAGCCGGGAAATCACGTTACAGTTGAATGGCGCGGGCGGCTGGAAGACCAACTTGGCTATTATACTTTAGAAGCAATCGACAGTCGTGCGGCCGAGTTAATGGAAGAGCGCCTTAGTCTTGCGGGATTAAATGCGCTTTGCGTGATGACGCGGGAACTCTTGCCGGAGCGGGAGTCATATCCGGCTCTGCACGACGTCTTCTCAATCGTTGTGTCGCAGCTCGACAATCCGGAAGTCTGGCCCGCCCTCTATGTCAGGTGGGAGTCCGGATTGCTTGCTGCGCTTGGCTACGGGTTGGACCTCAGTGAATGCGCCGCCACGGGTGTGACGCGCAACCTAACCCATGTATCGCCGAGATCCGGTCGCGCCGTCTGTACGGACGCTGCGGCGCCTTATGGGGATAAGATGCTGAGCCTGCCCGGATTTATGCGCGGTGAAGCGACGGCCACGCCTGAGGATATTTGGGAGGGATTGCGCCTGACGGGTTATTTCTTGGAAACCCGTGTCCAATGGGAAATCAACAGGACATTGCCGGAGGCTCGAACCGCGATGATTGATCGTCTCATCGCGGGTGGATATGCCAGCCGTCCCCAATAAAGCTGTAGTTTCAGGCGCATTCGGGTCGTCCATTTGGTAGCTTACCATAAGTGATTCGAAAGGCCCGCGCAGTTCATGGCGAAAACTCCTAAAACCAAAGGCAAATCAGGCGATAATGGCGTGCCGGAAAATGCGGTTATCGAAGAGCATTTCGATACAGCCCTTTCGTCCCGCTATTTGGCCTATGCCCTTTCGACAATTACACAGCGCGCACTGCCGGATGTAAGAGACGGGTTGAAGCCCGTTCACCGCCGCATTCTCTACGCCATGCGTCAATTGAAGCTGAACCCGGAAAATGCGCATAAGAAATCCGCGCGGATCGTGGGTGATGTGATGGGTCAATATCACCCGCATGGCGATGCTTCGATTTATGATGCACTTGTGAAGCTCTCACAGTCCTTTGCGTCTCGATATCCGCTTGTCGACGGGCAAGGGAACTTCGGCAATATTGACGGCGATAGCCCCGCCGCGATGGGAAACACAAAGGCCAAAATAACA
>CAYZGF010000176.1:0-2021 GCA_964477595.1 uncultured Algimonas sp. | reverse complement strand
GCGATATACCGAAGCGAAGATGACTTCTGCTGGGGTCGCGCTTCTGGAAGGGTTGGATGAGGACGCCGTCGATTTCATCTCGACCTATAATGAGGAAGATGAGGAACCACAGGTCCTGCCCGCAGGCTTCCCGAACCTCCTCGCCAATGGCAGCCAGGGCATTGCGGTGGGTATGGCGACCTCTATCCCGCCACACAATGCAGCAGAGCTTTGCAATGCGGCGCTACACCTGATCAAAACACCGAATGCGCGCGTTGAGACGCTCATGAATTATGTCCTGGGGCCTGACCTTCCGACTGGCGGGATTATTGTCGAACCTAAAGAGTCCATGTTGGAAACCTATAAGACAGGTAAGGGCGGGTTTAAGGTCCGTGCCCGTTGGCATGTCGAGGATACGGGCCGTGGCCAATACCAAATCATCGTCACCGAAATCCCCTATCAAGTTCAAAAATCGCGCTTGATCGAAAAACTGGCTGAGATCATCGAGCTGAAAAAGTCTCCCGGCCTTGTCGATGTGCGGGACGAAAGTGCGGAGGACATTCGCATTGTTCTGGAACCACGCAGCAAGAATATCGACGCGTCACTCCTCATGGAAAGCTTGTTCAAAATTTCGGAGCTTGAGAGCCGCGTCAGTTTGAACATGAATGTGCTGGATTCGACGCGCACACCGCGCGTCATGGATTTGCGCGAAGTTCTGCAGTCCTGGCTCGATCATCGCCGCGAAGTGCTTCTGCGCCGCTCTCGTCAGCGTCTTGCTAAGATTGCGGACCGATTGGAAGTTCTCGATGGCTATATGATTGCCTTCCTGAACTTGGACGAAGTTATTCGGATTATCCGGTTTGAGGACAAGCCGAAACAAGAGCTTATCAAAGCCTTTGGCCTGACGGAACGCCAAGCTGATGCGATCCTGAATATGCGCCTACGTGCTCTGAATAAGCTGCAGGAAATCGAAATCAAAAGCGAGCATGATAAGCTCTCAGCGGAGCGGGATAAGCTGAATGAGTTGGTCGCGACGGAAAGCCTGCAATGGGACGCAATTTCAGATCAGGTCCGTGAAGTCCGCGATATTTACGGTCCGAAAACAGAGTTGGGCGCGCGTCGCTCCACCTTTGAAATTGCCCCTGAAATTGATGTCGACCTTTCCACGGCCTTCATCACGAAAGAGCCCATCACGGTTGTGATGTCCGAAAAAGGCTGGATCCGTGCCATGAAGGGCAAGATGGATGATGTGTCCGGCTTGAAGTTCAAAGAGGGTGATAAGCTCGCCTTTGCCGTACCCGCGGAGACAACGGATAAGATCATCGTCTTTGCGACAAATGGCAAGTTCTATACGTTGGGTGCGGATAAGCTCCCGGGTGGACGGGGCAATGGCGAACCTATTCGCCTGCTGGTCGATATGGAGAATGACCACAGCCCAATCGGCATGTTCGTCCATGATCCGGAACGGGAACTTATTGTTGCGAGTTCAGACGGTTATGGATTCCGCGTCTCAGAATCTGATATTATTGCCAGTACGCGTGGCGGACGAAAAACCCTGAATGTGAAAGGTGATTCTGAGGCCTTGCGGGTTATTCAAGTCAAAGGTGATAAGATCGCGACAATTGGAGAGAACCGTAAGATTTTGGTCTTCAATGTGGAAGACCTCCCCGTGATGTCACGCGGGAAGGGCGTTCGCCTGCAGAAATATAAAGATGGCGGTCTGGCCGATGTCACGACATTTGCGGCAGAGGAGGGGCTGACCTTCCTAGACACATCCGCTCGTCGCAAAGATGTTCCGGATTGGAATCTCTTGGAAGGCAAACGCGCCCAAGCCGGACGCATGGCACCCAGAGGGTTCTCTCGGAAGTCGAGTTTCGATCCTGCAAGAGGGTTGTAGTCGCTAAGTCTTGGTGGCGGAGTTGAGATTGAGTCACACCGACGCAAGCGCAGCCTGCCCGGTGCCCATACCCTGATAATACGGTTGGAATCCGCATACCCAAATTGCTTCAGAACGATTGGTTTGGTGGGATTGGCCAAGCTAT
>CAYZGF010000175.1:0-5102 GCA_964477595.1 uncultured Algimonas sp. | reverse complement strand
ACCGCAGAAAATGCCAATCTCGGGCGCGATTTATTCAATCCTGAAGAAGTTTTTCAATTCTGGGGCGATCAATTTGGCGTCTTTGGAATTATCCCCTTCGCCATGCTTCTGATCGCATTGTTTGCCGCTTTTTCAGGAAAGTTAAAAAGCCCCGCAAAATGGCTCGCAGCATTAGCGGCCCTCCCGCTCCTCGCGATTACATTGGAAGCTTTGCTGTCGCGGGCCAATGCCAATTGGGCGGTGACAGCTTATGTGGCTGCGCCGATATTGGTGGCGCTTTGGGCCAGACAAACTGCGCAGCGTCTGATCTGGTTAAAATGGGGATTGGTTGCGCAAACAGTGATCGTGCTGTTCGTTGGCGGGTCGGCGATCAGTGAAAAATCCGTCGATGCAATCGGCCTGAACAATGCCGTAAAACGCCTGCGCGCTTGGCCGGAAACCGCCGACGTCGTAAAAACGAGATTGGCCCAAGCCGATTACGCTTATGTCGCGGCGGATAACCGCCTCGTTTTTTATGATCTGAATTATTATGGCACGGGTAAGACAGAACTGGCCATGTGGTCACTCAATGCATCGCCGGCTCATCATGCGAGTCTCACACGTGCGCTACCCAATACGGACCAGCCTGTTTTAATCTTGTCTTACCATCATAATTTTGAAAACTATTTCAAAGAGGATTTCGATACCCTGACAGAGCTGGACCCCATTCAAATTAATTTGGGACCGGGGAAAATGCGGGATCTGAAAGTCTTTCGCGGGACGGGATATAAACGCACATCCCGCGAAGACAGGACTTAGCTGTCACCCCAAAGCTTCTCCAAGCGCTTATCGCGGCCGCAGCCATTGCGGTAATATTTATAGCGCAGGGAATTCTTCTTGTAATAATCCTGATGATAGCTTTCCGCGTCATAAAACGTCACGGCTGGCAAAATCGGCGTGACAATTTCATCTGAAAACGGCTTCGTCTCTTCAATTAGCGCGAGAGAGGCTTCCGCATCCGCGCGTTGTTCAGGCGTCACGAAAATCGCGGAGCGGTAGCTCGCGCCTTTATCACAGAATTGACCGCGATCATCGGTCGGATCGACAGTTTTCCAATAGTAATCGACGAGCTGACGATACGTCACAATGCTTGGGTTATAGGTTACCTTGACGGCTTCATAATGACCCGTCTTATTCGTCCCGACTTTTTTATAGGTCGGATTATCCAAAGTTCCGCCCGTATAGCCGGAGACCGCTTCGGTCACGCCGGTAATTTTCTCGAAATCAGATTCGGTACACCAAAAGCAGCCGCCCGCAATGATCATCTCTTCCAGACCATCACTTCGGGTATTTTTAAAAGGGGCCTGCGGGCCCGACGTCGCAGATAAAACCTCGGTACTTGCAGGCAGCTCAATTTTCTCCACCGATTGCGCAGGCGCACAGGCGTAGAGGGAGACGGATAAAATGGCGGTCGTCGCCGCGATGCATAAATGTTTCATAGTTTTCTAATCCGTCAAACCCTCTGTGAGTTCCAGTCACGTTGCGGTGTAATCGCTGTGAACGCCTATTCGCGGCTCGCCTTATATCCCGCCAAAGCTGTCTCTCTGGCTTCTTTATGATCGACAATAGGTTTCGGATAGGTCTCGCCCAATTTCACACCAGCTTGCGCCAAAACATGTGTCGGCGCCGTCCAAGGTTGATGAATATATTTCTTCGGCAGCTTGGCCAGCTCCGGCACATATTTGCTGACATAATCACCTTTGGGATCAAATTTCTCGCCTTGACTGAACGGGTTGAAAATCCGGAAATAGGGCGCGGCATCCGCCCCGCTGCCCGCCACCCATTGCCAGCTGGCGGCGTTAGACGCGGGATCTGCTTCCAGCAGCGTGTCCCAATACCAAGCCTCGCCCACACGCCAATCGGTCAGCAAATGTTTGATGAGGAAAGACGCGCAGATCATCCGCACGCGGTTATGCTGCCATCCCGTTTGCCAGAGCTGGCGCATGCCCGCATCGACCATGGGATAGCCCGTTTGGCCGCGCCGCCACGCCTCGACTTTGGCCTCATCACTGTCCCACGGAAAATTATCGAAATCGGATCTATAATTTTCAGATGCCAAATCAGGATTGTAAAAAAGCAGCGTGTAAGAAAATTCGCGCCAACCGATTTCCGTCAAAAATTTATCTGAGCTATAATCATTCGCCTTCGTCGCATTCCAAATCTGGCGCGGGGAGATTTCACCAAAGGCCAAATGCGGAGAGAGTTTTGATGTTCCGGTCTCATCATCCGGGCGGTCACGTTGCTCTGCATAATCCTCCACAGGACCGGCTAGAAAGCTATTTAACCGCTCCATCGCACCGTCTTCGCCGGGGGCATGATGCTCAATCAATTTCGACCCCCAATCCGGAAAGCTTGGCAAGAGCTTCCAGTCTTCCAGTTTGTCCGATGATACGCCCGACATGCAATCAAGCGAACGCGGTGTCGGCAAATCCTCATCCACCGTAAAGCTGGATTTGGCCGCACGCCAAAACGGGGTGAAAACTTTATAATATCCACCGGATTTTGTTTCGACCTCCCACGGCTCGGTCAGCAGATTGGATTTGTGGCTTTCTACTTTCAACCCGCGTGATTTTAAATCCGATTTAATCGCCTCATCAATCTCTCGCGCCCAACCTTCATAACGGCGGTTCCAATGGACTTCATCCGCCCCGGTCTCCGAAATAATATCATTCAGAATTTTCGCGGCCTCACCGCGGCGCAAAATCAATTGCCCGCCTTTGCTCTCAATTGTCTCCGATAAAGAGGTGAGAGAATGATGGAGCCATACGTCGGCCGCCCCACCATTTTCGCGACCTTTATTTGTCTCCTGAATGTAAAGAAGAATAAGCGGCTTATCGCTCGAGATTGCCGCGCGAAGCGCGGGATTATCGGCCAGACGCAAATCTCGACGGAGCCAGACGATAACGGGGTTTTGTTTGGACATGGCCTTATTACGTATAGCCCCGCATTATCGTTGCCGGAAACTACAAATTATTTTATAAAAAAACGTACTCAAAAGCCTAAGCTAGCGCTCATATTATCGAGATAAATGGTCTGCCAATTGGGTATGAAAATGGACAATTGCAGGTTCAAAATGTCCGAAGGTGAAAACGTCGTTCGCCTTTGAGTGCAGGCTTCGTTGGATACTTGAGACCATAGCGATGTCTTCTTTCTGACCGGTTCCATTTACAAAAACCA
Organism: uncultured Algimonas sp.; assembly: GCA_964477595.1. Taxonomy (GTDB): domain Bacteria; phylum Pseudomonadota; class Alphaproteobacteria; order Caulobacterales; family Maricaulaceae; genus Litorimonas. Next base: position 1,886 of record CAYZGF010000175.1, on the reverse strand, counting down.
AGTCGCGCTTGGCGGCCTCTAGGGCCGCTGCTTCATCGGCTTCATCAGCAGACTTCGTCATGTGATAGCTGATGACCTTAGTCTGACTCTCATTGAGAGGTTCGATGATGCCCAATGTTCGGTGGTGCGAGAGTTCAGCCAAAACGACATTTGGAAATAAATGCGTCACATAGGTCAATTTATCTGAAACGTCATAATTCTCTGGAGCCACATCCTTTAAACTTTCAATCCGTTTAAAGGGAAAGGTCACGCGGGCATGCGGGCCGTTAAATTCGATAATGTTCAAGTTGTCATAACCGAAAGGAAAAAAGGTCGTCTTATGCGCAGGCTTGATGTGATAGCCTTCCAAAAAACTCTCGAGGTGAAGCTTCCAATTCGCTTCGATAATCGTTTCTGTCGTGCTGAAGACACTCTGATCGCCCTGTAAAACATGAGGAAGTCCGGACAGTGTTTCATGGGCCGCTGTTTCGATTTCATCGGATTTGTTCTGAATAACAAATATAATTCCATTTTTCTCTATTGCCGTGACTTCAACGAGTCCGCTTTCCAGCTTGTCAATATTGGGAAAGCCATCGGCATGCGGAATGCCTAAAAGCTGCCCATCCAAACCATAGGACCAACCGTGGTAAGGACAGACAAATGCGCCCGCGCAGCCCTTGCCCGAAGCAAGCTCTGCCCCGCGGTGACGACAAGCATTTTTGAATGCGCGCGCCACACCGTCATGCCCTCGCACAACGATAAGCGGAGTTCCGGCGGCGTTCCGTGCGATATAATCGCCGGATTTGGAGAGCGCCGTCGCCGGACAAAAGGGAACAGGGAAAGATCGGAGCACGTCCAGTTCCTGAATGAACCGATCTGCAGATTGATAATTTTCTACAGGTTCCCGCCAAACGGTGTCTCCGCGATCGGTTGTGCCATTGGCAATATGCTCAAGCACACGGTCGACAACATCGCAATCTGACATGAAGTTTGACATCTTTTTTTCTCCGCTCGCACCTGCCTAGAGGTCTAAAACTGCGGAAGAAAGTGACTTAAATGATGTCAGTATATACATGGATGAACCGAACCGTCAGACTGTGACCTCACCCCAAAGTCGTCGCAGAGATGTCAAATAAATCCGCCATGACACACTCCGTCGTGGGCCAACGGCCTGCGCCTTTGCCTCTGATGCGATATTGATCACCGTCGTCGAAATCGAAAACGGCGTGGGCTTCTTCGCCGTCGGCTTGGGCGAGGAAGTTATTTTTTGAGAGGTCTTTTAATTCGAGTGCGGAGGAGAAACCGTTCTGATCTCGCCAAAGATTAGAGATACGTTTCCACGCACCTTTGGCGGGGGCTTCCGGACTAAAATCGGCGATACTATCCAGCGGAATATCATCCAGCGTGATGGCTTCATCAAATCCAAGCATGGCGATGAGGCGGATTTTCGCCGCCGCATCTGCACCGCCAACGTCCGCTGTTGGGTCCGCTTCGGCAAAGCCTTTGTCTTGGGCATCTTTCAAGGCTTCTGCGTAAGAACGACCTTTGCCAATTTCGTCGAGCATATAATTCGTCGTCCCATTAAGCAGCGCCTGCACGCGGGTGATGCGGCCCTTTTCCCGCAAGCACATTTCCAAAACGGGCATGCCGCCGCCTGCTGCGGAGGAGAACCGCAATTGCGCTCCATGCTTTTCAGCAAAATCGAGCAAGCTTTGGCCGCCCGCTGCAATGGCTTGCTTATTCGCGGACACAACATGAACACCCGCTTCGAGCATCGCTTTGCAATGGCTGAGCGCGGGTTCGACGCCACCTGAAACATCGATGAAAATATCAGGCTTAGCGGCGAGAAGCTCAGAAAAATCGGTTGCCAACACGTCCGGCTTATAGCCTTGGTCGATATATTTATC
>CAYZGF010000174.1:0-5103 GCA_964477595.1 uncultured Algimonas sp. | reverse complement strand
GCGTGACAGGATGGTGGTCGGCGCGACAATAGCGACCTGCTGACCGGCCATTGCGACTGCAAACGCGGCACGAAGCGCAACTTCAGTCTTACCAAATCCAACATCCCCGCAAATCAAACGATCCATAGGACGACCACTGGCGAGGTCTTGATAGACATCGTCAATTGCATTTAATTGGTCATCAGTTTCCGCATAAGGGAAACGGGCGGCAAATTCGTTATAGGTGCTCTCATCTGGATTGATTGGATCGGTTTTTCGCATTGCCCGTTTCGCAGCGATTTTGATTAATCCGGCCGCTAAATCCCGCAATCGACCTTTGGCTTTTGATTTTCGCGCCTGCCACGCCGCACTGCCGAGGCGGTCCAGAACAGCCCCGTCACCTGCGCTGCCATAGCGGGATAAAAGCTCGATATTCTCTACAGGGAGATAAAGCTTTGCTGCGCCCGCATATTCAAGTTCTAAACAATCATGCGGCGCATCGGAAACTTGGAGCGTTTTCAGTCCTAAATACCGACCCAAACCATGATCGATATGAACAATCAAATCCCCCGGGGTGAGCGAGGCTGCTTCAGCGATGAAATTCTTGGCTTTGCGTTTTCGTCCCCGGTTAATCAGGCGATCCCCAAGGATGTCTTGTTCAGATAAGACCGAAAGCTTGCCCAGTGAGAACCCATTTTCAATTGGCAGTATAACCGCCCTCACATCGCCGGGCTTGCTGTCCAAAGCTGCTTGAGAATTGACCTTTGGAACGATCAGATTCTGATCCTCAAAAACGCTGACTAGACGCTCCCGCGACCCATCCGTCCAACAGCCGAGCCAGATACGCTGCCCCGCATCGCGCAATGAAGTGACATGTTCAGCGACGACATCGAAGACATTAACGCCTTCGGTGCGACGCTCTGCTGAAAAATTCCGCGCGGGACGCCCGCCGAAATTCAGCGCGCCCTCTTCCGGACTTTCAAAGGGCGTATGCTTCCGAACGCGTTGGTTTGCGAGACATTCATCCCATGTCAGTTCGTCCAAATAGAGACTGTCCATCGGTAAGGGTCGGTAGAGACCTGCACTCTTTAACGGATCACCGGAGCCCGTATCACGCGCTTCGGCATGTTCACGACGTGACGTATAAAAATCTTCGATCAGGTCGAGGCGTTCTCGCTTGGCTTCAAGCAATAACCCATCCGTTGCGATAAGTGTTTGCGGGCCTAAATAATCAAACACTGTTTCAATATGCGCGTAAAAGAGCGGCATATAATGTTCGATGCCCTGCGGACGAATGCCATCAACCACAGCAGCATAGATGGGATCGCGACTGACCCCGCCACCAAATCTGGCAATATAATTCCGACGGAAGTTGCTGATTGAGTCCTCAGTCATGAAGACTTCAGAGACAGGTGCAAGGATCAGCTGCGACCGCGCCGCCGTCGTACGTTGGCTGTCGACATCGAATTCACGAATGCTCTCAATCTCATCTCCAAAGAAATCCAATCGTAATGGATTCTTCTCCGTGGGTGGGAAAATATCAACGATGCCACCCCGCACGGCAAAGTCCCCGGCCTCGACAACCGTACTAGCGCGGGAATATCCATTGTTGGTAAGATATCGGATGATCTTCTCACGCTCCATATCCTCGCCAACGCTAGCGGAGAGTCCGGCTTCGGAAATAATGGAACGTGGCGGCACATTTTGCATGGCCGCGCTGATCGTCGTCACAATGATATAGGGTTTGGTCTGATCTAACGTCGTGAGGAAATAGAGTGCACCTGCCCGTCTGGCCGCCAATGTACGGCTTGGCGAAACACGATCATACGGCAGGCAATCCCAAGCCGGCAGCATGAGAACCGGAATATCCGGGGCAAAAAACCGGCAGGCAGATTGAAACGCAGCCGCGCGCGCATCATCCCGTGCAATAAAAAGCGCTGGTTTTTTGTCGCGACGTACCGCCTTGGTAAAGGCCAGGGCATCAGCACCTTCGGGTAATCCCGAGGCAGTTAGCTGCGCATCCGGCCCCACATATCGGGAGAGTTGAATTTGCATCTATTTGAGCGGATTAAAGGCCCGAAGGCGCTCTAAAAGAGGCGTGTCGTAATTCGCCGGAACCGGAAGCGTTTCCATGATCCACGCATAAATGTCATGATCCTTGGCGCCCAAAAGGTCTTCGAACATCAGAACTTCTGCATCGCTCATTGTGTCGATATTTGCTTTGGCATAGCCGCCCAAGATCATATCCGCCTCTTTAAAGCCGCGGTAATTGGATCGATAAACGAGGCGTTTTTTACGCGTGTCCATGTCCATATCATCATTCAAATCAGTCATGGGCGCGCCATACCGAGTCGAAAGGCTCATGTCACTTGTGCAGAGCCGTTCAAAACGCCAGATAGGGCGATATGTCTCGTACACCTCAAAAACTGACGTCCCGCCCCGGCGACTTAAACGCCTATTTTGCCGATGTGCAAACCTTGAGCGGGGTCGGCGAGAAAGTTGGTGAGGCTTTGGGCCGTGCTATGGGGCTACGGCTTCGGGACTTAGTGCTCACACCGCCCAGCGGGCTGATTGATCGAACCAACCGCCCCACAATCGCGGGGGCACGTGAAGGTGAGATTGCGACATTTGAAGTTACGGTTGGCCGTCACATTGCCCCCAGTGCTCGAAACCGTCCCTACCGTGTCCGCGTGTTTGACGATACCGGCGACATGACACTGACATGGTTCAAAGCCTATCCACAATCGATGGAAAAAATGATGCCGGAAGGGTCAAAGCGCATCATTTCGGGCAAGTGCGAAGTCTTTAATGCAGAACTTCAAATGACCCATCCTGATTATGTTCTCGCAGCTGAAAAGGCAGATGAACTCCCGGAACTCGAAACTCTATATCCCCTCACAGCTGGGCTGGGTCAAAAAATGGCGCGTAAGGCAATTAATGGTGCATTGGATAAGGTGCTGGACGGACCCGAATTAGGTAACTGGTTGGACCCGGCCTTTCAGGCGCAACAGGATTGGCCGGATTACCGTAATGCTCTTACATTGCTTCACCGACCGGAGCATCCTGTTGACATAAATGATGACAGCCCAATCCGCCGTAGGCTGGCCTATGATGAATTATTCGCCAAACAGCTCGCTATGGCACTGGTGAGAGAACGCAATCGCGGAACTGGCGGCAGAGCTTTATCTGCCAAAGGTGATTATGTGCAGGACGTACTAAAAGGAGCGCCCTTCCCGCCAACAGGCGCACAAGCGCGCGCGGTTGAAGACATCAAAGCCGATATGGCCTCACCCAATCGCATGTCACGCCTTCTTCAAGGCGATGTGGGCGCAGGTAAGACATTTGTAGCGGCGCTGGCCTGCGCCTATGCAGCGGAGGCCGGTGTACAAGTCGCCCTGATGGCACCCACAGAAATTCTCGCCAGGCAACATGTGGAAACGCTTCGAACCTTCTTGGAGCCAGCAGGTTTGACCGTCGAAGGCGTTACAGGTCGTGACAAAGGCAAATCACGTGAGGCCCTCGCGACGGGCATGGCAGAGGGGTATATTGATGTTGTCGTCGGAACACATGCGTTGTTCCAAGATAAAGCGATCTTCAAAAACTTAGGTCTTGTCATTATTGATGAGCAACACCGATTTGGGGTTCGCGATCGGTTGCGCCTGACGGAAAAAGGGGATGCCACCGACCTTTTGGTTATGACGGCAACTCCGATTCCTCGAACCTTAGCTCTGACCAGCTATGGAGATTTGGATGTCTCAATTTTGGATGAAAAACCCGCCGGGCGCGTTCCGATCGAAACTGCTATTCTTCCCCTGGCCCGATTAGATGGGGTGATTGATGCGGTTGGTCGTGCCGTAAAGGATGGAAATCAAGTCTATTGGGTCTGTCCCTTGGTGGAAGACAGCGAAGTTCTGAACCTTTCCTCAGTTGAAGATCGACACCGTCAGCTGACTGCCATGTTTGGTGATCGCGTCGGATTACTTCATGGGCGCCTGTCTCCGCAAGAAAAGGAGTCCATGAGCCTGCGCTTCAAGGCCGGAGAGTTCGATATTCTCGTCGCAACAACCGTCATTGAGGTTGGTGTTGATGCCCCCAATGCGACCATCATCGTGATTGAACACGCTGAGCGGTTTGGCTTGGCACAATTGCATCAGCTCCGCGGTCGTGTGGGTCGATCAGACAAGAAGTCATCCTGTCTTCTTCTTTATCAAGGGCCACTTTCTGTGAATGGTAAGGCACGATTGGAAATCATGCGACAATCGGAAGATGGTTTCTTGATCGCAGAGAAAGATTGGGAGCTGCGCGGGTCGGGAGATCTATTGGGAGCTGCGCAGTCAGGATTACCGCGTTTTACACTCGCCAATCTTGATCGGCATAAAGATCTTCTGGAAACAGCCACGCAGGACGCGCGGCTACTCGTTCAAATGGATCCGGGCCTCAAAAGTCCACGCGGTTTAGCGGCTAGAAATCTTCTATACCTTTTTGAACAGGATTACGGCATTGCGATGATGCGTGCGGGCTAAAGCGACGGCATTGGGGGTTTGGTGTTGATCTCAACTCCACCACCGGCATCCAGGATTGTCTGCTGGGAACTGGACACCATCCCACCTGAGATAATCATCTTCGCACCCTCTTCCGGGGTCATATCCAATATCTGAATCGTGTCCTTTTTAACGAACAGCAAAAATCCGGATGTTGGGTTTGGCGTGGTCGGGACAAAAACGCAGACCATGTCCTCACCTAATGCTTTGGCAGGCTCACCGCTCAAATCAGCGGTAACAAATCCAATCGCCCAAACATCTTTCTTAGGATATTCGATAAGACACACATCCCGAAAAGCACGGTCCTTCTGAGCCGCGACAGTCTGCACGATTTGCTTCAAGGAGTTATAAACCGGGCTGACAACCGGCACGCGGTCTAAAAGCTTCTCACCATTCTTGATGAGAGATTTTCCGATGAAATTAGAGGCGATTATGCCTAGTAAAAACAACAGTATAATAGATATTATTAAACCAAGTCCGGGTATTGCAAAACCCAGATAGGTTTCCGGATTGAGACTGTCAGGGACGATACGGAAGACATTCTCGTCGATATTGGTAACAACCCAACTGACAACCAGTAGAG
>CAYZGF010000173.1:0-5114 GCA_964477595.1 uncultured Algimonas sp. | reverse complement strand
AAAGAAGCCCCGTGGAATATGTTGGCGGCGATGGGAATTGCGGCCTTCTTCTGCATCTATCTGGCGTGGCCTGTGGGTGGTTTCCAAAACCTCTATGCCTTGATGCCATTTGAAATGGACAAGCCCTATAAGCCTTACACAGTGGATCATGTTGTCTTCCAGATGCAGCTCCTCTTCGCGGCGATTTTCGCCTTCACCTTGCTCAAACGGTACAAGCTCTATCCCGCGGAAAGACGCGCGGAAATTCTCGATGCGGATTGGACCTATCGCAAGATGGGGCTGGGCATTGCGACATGGGGATCAGCCATGTGGGACCGTCTATCCGTGCAGACGAACCGCCTGCGCAAGCGCGTTTTGGGATCTGCGGGGCGTAAGCTCTACCAGACTTTCTCTCCGGCTGGAGCCGCCTCAGAAGCCAAGCCATCCGGTCTGGCGGCGATCCTAACGGCGGGTTTGTTGTTCGTTGTTCTCATGCTGGAATATTTTGCGGGCTAAAAAGAACAACGTCTCCCCCTCTTCAGGGGGAGATGTCTGAACGTAGTGAAGACAGAGGGGGTCTGTTAACGAATTGTATTGTGGCGGACTTCCCCCTCTGCACTCACTACGCTCGCGCATCTCCCCCTAAAGGGGGAGAAGGACACGTTACTTATTTAGGCATTGCTAATGGATTCAAAGACCCCAGACCCCGACATCCTCGCGCTGACCGCACAGATCGTGAGCGCTCATGCGGGCGCACATAAAGCTTCGCCCGATGAGCTGTCTGAGATGATCGCCACGGTTCATGCGGCGCTTTTGCGGGCACAGAGCGGTGAAGAGGGCACAGCCCATGGTCAAACGCCTGCCGTGCCGATTGAAGAGTCTTTACGTGATGACGCGTTGGTCTGCCTCGAAGACGGGTTGGAATTCCAAAGCCTGAAACGGCATTTGCGCGTGAAATATAATCTCACGCCTGATGCCTATCGTGAAAAATGGGGCCTTCCGCGCGATTATCCCATGGTCGCGCCGGACTATGCACGGCGTCGCTCTGCGCTGGCCAAACGCTCCGGTCTAGGTAAGTCCTGACGATTCGGGATATCAGAGCGAAATCCAACCTTCGCGTGTTACAACCAAAGGATGTGTTGTGTTTGAATCGGAACCGATTCGGAAAATCACGATATTTCAAGCATTTCGCCCGAAATATGGTTAACGAAGTGTTGATGCGAAGACTCCACTGACTCCATACCCGTCCTTGGGGGAGCGGCCTGGGGAGGCCAGTTCCAATCGGAAATTCGGCGCGGGAGTCACGGATAGATGTTATCGGGGAACGCATTGCGGCATCAAATCATATTGCCGCAACAACAAGAATTTTACGATTATTGGCGCAGCAAATGTCGGGCGGGCGCCTTTCCGTCACGCGCAGATATTCTGCCGGAAGATATTCACGCCCAGCTGCCCATGACGGTGATAATGGAACCTGTAGAGGGCGCGAATGGCGGCGAGCGTCGCTACCGCCACCGCCTCGCCGGAACGGGATATTGGAACCTTTATGAGGGCGAAATTCAGGGCCGCTGCGTGGATGAATTGCCCATTGGCTGCCGTGTCGACTATTGGCACCGTATCCTCGACAAGGTCATAGAGACCCGCAAGCCTTATGTCGGGGTTACGCGCCCCAACACGCCTAATGGCTCCCATATGGCGCAATTCTGGGTCCGCCTCCCGCTCTCAGATAACGGCACAGACATCACAGCCATTCTCGGCTTCGACCACCTCGTGAAGATGAGCGATGTCGCGGAAATACAGAACCTTAAGCGGAAGATTGTGGCGTAATTTACATTTTTGATTTGTTGCGATTTGCATGGCAGCACTCTCTGAGGTAGTATTGTCATGCAAAAGCAATCCGAAGGAGATCATCTATGTCTAAAGTCAAATCAGTTCTGGCGTTGAGCCTCTCTGTTTCTCTTCTCGCTGCATGCGCTTCTACAGTGCCTATGAATAATATTAGTCAGGAGGTGGTCAGTTTAGAGAAACCGAAAGTTTCTTTGGAGGCTGACTCTAATACAGCTGTATTGACGATTGTGCGTGATGATACATTTGTGCGGGATCGTTCAGCGCGATTGTTCGTAGATGGTAACGAAGTTGGCCGCATCGAATACGGACAAGTTTTACGTGTCCCTGTAACGCCAGGATCCCATAAACTTAAAATGAAATTTGAGTCCGGCTCTGTCGTGCATACTAATTCGGTGACTTTGAAAGCTGAGGCAGGCCAAAAATATTTTTACAAAATGAAAAGGGGGTCTCAAGGCGGTATTGGCGGATATTATGGTGGGTTGGTGACAACCAGTTTCAGACTTCTTCCCACGACAGCTACATATGTGAATAACTGTTGTGACCTAACTGTTACGTCGTAACTTGCTATGATGCGTCTGAGGGTTAACAACCCTCAGAATATTACATTATTGGTCATCATGAGTGACCAAAAAATATACCAATTTCGCGATCTATTTGCGAGTTACTAGAGCTTTGAGTATCTCATAAAGTGAGCGATGTCGCGGAAATTCAGAACCTTAAGCGGAAGATTGTGGCTTAGTCTTCTGTTCGAAACCGCCGAAAGACCCGACCATCCATCACCAAAAGCCCCAGCCCAATGAGAGTCATGCCGCAGGCCTGCGAGAGGGAAAAGCTCTCGCCCAGGATCGTAACGCCTAAAAAGATCGCAGAGATGGGGATCAGGAAAGTCACCAATGCGGCATTCGTCGCGCCGGCGGAATCGATCAAACGGAAATATAAAATATAAGCGATAACCGTGCTGAAAAAAGCCAGTCCGATGAGAGCTAAACCCGCATCAAGCGTGAGAGAAAATCCAATCCACGGTCTGTCAATTAAAAGCGTTAAAGGTAGTAAAGACGCCGTCGCCATCGTGACTTGGCCTGTTGCGACGATGAGGGGAGAGAGCCCCCATTTTTTGAACCGTCTCGCATAGGCCGCTGCAAAAGCATAGCAAATCGCAGCCGCAATGACGGCAAGTTGCCCAAACAAAGAACCGGAAACTCCCCGCATGGCCTCGGGTCCGATTAAGATGATGGTTCCCATCAACCCGATCAAAACCCCGAGGAGTTTTGCCTTTGTCACCCGCTCATCGACTAGTAAGGCGCCCGCGACAAGAACGGTAAAGAACGGCGTTGTCGCATTAAAGATGGAGGCGAGCCCGGAGTCGATTTGCGTTTGACCCCAAGCAATGAGGCAGAACGGCAACGCATTATTGAGCAAGCCGATCACGAATAGCGACATCCACTGCTGCCCTGTTTGAGGCAAAGGTAGTTTGAGCAATAAAACAATGCCCCAAAGCGCCAGCGCCGCCAGCGCGACACGGGCGGTCGCAATGCTGAGCGGCGGAAGATGGAGGACGAGTATTTCAACGAAGAAAAATGAACCGCCCCATAAAATGGATAATGCGATGAGCATCGCAATATCGAGCGCGTTCATTTGCTGGTGAATCTGTTTCGCCATGCGTCGTCATAACAGGAAAATGAAATGCGTATCGCCGAAAATGAGGCATGACACTTAATCAGCGTGGCCCCCAAAACTATATCCCGATTTTGAGGAGATGCAGAATTTGAAGCGGAAGATTGTGGCTTAGTCTTTGAGCTTGTCCTGACGACAATTCAGCCGTGACAGTAAACAGCAAGCCTACATGTTCAGGCCATAGGAGATGATCGCAAGCGTACCGTTCCAAACAGCATGCGAGCCCATCGTGATCCAAATGCCAAATCGGTGCACGATATAGCCGTAAAATGTGGCTCCGATAAATTGTGGCAGGACGACAAGGATGCCCCACATTCCAATCTGATCAGGTTTGAAATTTGTTAAATGCAGTAATGCAAAACTGATTACGCTGAGCCAAAACGCATAGGGAAAAATTGCGTTTACATAAATAATATTGTCCTGTTCAGACGGAACGATGATGGCCCAAGCGATGTAACAAAAAAATACTGCGATTGTTGTCCAAGTAAAAAATGGTGAAACTTCAATTCCGAAGAATTTAGCCAAAGCCCATATTGGAAGAATGACTGAAACAGGGAAAAAATATTTTATTCCCCAGCGTTTTCGTAGCCATGATCGGAAGAATAATTCCTCAAGAAATGGCGCTGCAATAACGAGGATGAAGATACGACGCGCATTCAAACTTTTGAATGTTTCACTTGCTCTGTCGGGACGTTCTGTTTCGGTAAGAACAAATACTTGCGTGACAAGAAGGTAAGCCAAGATGGCAAGAACGAACTTCAGAACGAGAAGCTTACCAATAATTTTCAGAGTATTTGGGGAGAGTTTTTCCTTAGTTGGATTGAAGTAAGGTTTGGAAATATAGCTGAAAAAATCGCGTGAAACGCTCATCGTGCCAAGTCTCGATAGGTTTCACCTCTGAAGCTCATCTGAAAAAGAAGGAAAGTTTGAGACATATCCTCTTGGGTCTTATGTTGACGGCTGGGTGCGGAAGATTGTGGCTTAGACTTTATAGCCAACCTTGCCGCCTTGCATAACCAATGAGAACGACAATCATGCCGGAGAACCCAGCTATGACCATACCGAACAGCCATTTGTTATAATCCCGATCTTTTTCTTTATTGATCACTTTTTGCCGCTCTTCGGGTTTCAAAAATTGACGTTCATTTTCGGCGGGGTCGATCCTGAAGCCAAAAGCTTCTGCGATGTCTTCCAGTCCTTTTGCTTCGATACCTGCGGTTTGGGTGGCGAGTGACAGATCATGCCATTTGAAACAGGCGAAAAGAAATCTACCAATACCGCCATTAATGCGCATTTGGGGTGGAATATATCCACCGGAGCGACCGGCGCGTCGTCGTTTCTCCCGCCGGACTTTGTCCAATCTCTGATACCCTTCTTCCATCTCGGTGATGAGCAGATCGTAAAATTGCTTCTTGAATTGCCCGCTCTGTGTGTCCGGCGTCAGGCTCTCATTTGAAAAAATAGTTTCCCAATTGGTTCTGACATCCCGCGCGACCTCATCATCCAACAATGCACGAACAGCTTCCAGCCTCGTATTCTCATCTGTCATGAACTTCCCCAGTTTTTACAGGGTCTGAAATATGAGCGTCTTTCTGTCAACTTAGAGTCGTTGG
>CAYZGF010000172.1:0-5130 GCA_964477595.1 uncultured Algimonas sp. | reverse complement strand
TATCGCAGAACGCACAACAGGCCGCGGCATGTCAGGTGGACGCGCGAAAAAGTAGCGTAACGCCCGCATTTCATCTGGGAGATGAAATGCAGTGAAGCTCCGAAGGCGTAAGACTTCGGTTGTGACGAACGAGAATAAATGACCGCTGCCTTTTGGGTGGCGGTTTTTTTTGTGGTGATTTTATTTGTTTCCTGGGCCTGTGCGCAAGTGACGACTAAACTCATGAGCACTCTACGATTGTCACCCTTCCCAAAAACTGAGCCACTCGATAAAACACCGTACGCCTAATAGAAATTACTTCGATATATCTGAAAAACAAAAGCAATAAGACCAACGTGAAATATAGACTTGACAGTAACCGACCGACCGGTCATATTGATGCTATGTTAAAGCAAACTCACTATGATAAAATCCTCTCTGCCGCCCTGACGGTGTTTCATGAGCGCGGGTTCCACGACAGTGGAACACAAGACATCGTGACTCTCGCCGGCGTGTCCAAAGGCTCTTTTTACAATCACTTCAAAAGTAAAGATGCGCTCGGTCTCGCCGTTTTAGAACACTATTGGGAAAGCCATCAGACGTCCCTGAAACTACTGCGCGCCTCTAATCAAAAACCTCTACAACGGATTGAAACATACTTTAGATCGGTTGCTTATGACGACAAGGGCTGCCTAATCGGGAACTTTAGCTCAGAGCTTTCTGGAACAGACGCTTTCCGCGAACGTCTTAGTAAGGTTTTCACCTTGTGGATCGACGAAATCGCAACGTGTATCTCGGACGGTCAAGAAGACGGAACAATTCGTAATGATGAAAGCGCAACGACACTCGCTGAGTTCGTAACAACTAGCTATGAGGGCTCGATTTTGAAGGCAAAGGTAGATCGCGACCCTAATGTGTTAGAGCGCTACAGACACTCCATTCTCACTTTTCTAAGGAGTACCTAAACGCAAAACCCTCCCTATCAATAAAACCCTTATCTAAAAAATTTACCCGCAAAAACGACCGACCGGTCACCCTATATCACTTTTCAAACTGGAAACTAAACTATGTTAGCTACTTACTACCACGATCGCTCAGAAATTCGCGTCGGCAAAATTGATGTTCCCGACATCATTGCGTCATCTGACGCGATTGTTCGCGTTACGCTCGCCGGCATCTGCGGCGCTGATCTAAACTTCATCGATTACGGCCCCGAAATGGGCGTCGAACAAGGCATGCGCCTCGGCCATGAGTTTGTCGGTATCGTCGAAGCCGTCGGAAAAGACGTCACCAATGTCAAAGTCGGAGACCGCGTTGTTGCCTCCGCTATGTTTGTTGACGGTGAATGCCACCACTGTAGTCGCGATTTGCCTTCCGCCTGTGAACATGGCGGATTATTTGGATCACCCCTATTCGCCCAACACGGCGGCCCTGACATTCAAGGCGGACAAGCGGAATATGTCCGCGTGCCATATGCAAACGCATCCCTCTTCACGTTACCGGAGAGTTTAGACTCTGACGAAACAGATCACATGGTCTTGCCCCTCGCAGATAATTTCGCGACTGGATATCACGGCGCACTAAACTCTAACATCCAAGAAGGTGAAACAGTTGTCGTCATTGGTGATGGCGCGGTTGGACAATCCGCAGTCATTGCAGCGAGTCTATTCAATCCGGCTCAGATCATTTTGATCGGCCGTCATGACAGCCGCCTTGAGTTTGGCAAAACGAAGGCCGGCGCGACGCATGTCGTCAATGCCAAAACCACCGACCCAATCGAATTCGTCAAAAGCCTGACAAATGGATATGGCGCGATGTCAATTATCGACAGTGTTGGCAACCAGGACTCTGTGTCCCAAGCTTTGGCGATGGCCCACGCAGGTGGCAAATTAAGCATTCTCGGCTTTGGGCATCTCTACGCTCCTGTCGAGGCGCCATACGGCGAAGCTCTATGGAAAAACCTCACCGTGCACACAGGTATTGTGAATGTTGCTGCCTATATGAAAACCCTTCTTCCGATTGTTGAAAGCGGCAAATTAAACCCCGGCATCATTTTTACAAATACGTTGAAGCTTGCCGATGCTGTTAAAGGCTACGACCTAATGGGTAGCCGTGCAGCCGGCACCGTAAAAGTGGCCCTCAAACCGTAAATATTACCCACCATACATCCCAGACAGCGCTCTCGGCCAAAACCGAGAGTGCTTTTCATCTCTATACAAAGGAAACAGATCATGTCTGATGCAAAGACCCAAGAACTCGTGAGCTTCAAAGAAATTGAAGCGATTAAAAAAGCACTTCAACCTTATATTTTAGCCGCAAAATCAGGCGACGGAAAACTGAGCCGAACAGTCTTTTATGATCATGCAAATATTGTTGGATCTATAGATGGTGAATTTTCCGCACCCGATGCTGACGCTTTCGCTGAAAGTGTGACCAGCATTGGCAGTTCCCCTGACGTCCAGCACCAAATCGTATGGATAGATGTATCAGGCCCGGCAGCCGCAGCGAAGGTAGAGTTCATCAATTGGGCAGGATTCCGTTTCACTGACTTTTTCGTCCTCTACAAAAACAATGACGCCTGGAAGATCAGCGGAAAAGTCTACGACTCCCACTCAAACAACTAAATCCAAAACCTCCAGAGTATTGGAGGCGTCAAATTAAAGAACGAGATTCTAGAAATTTATGTTCAGCCTTAAACACGCCCCCTCAAATATACCTGTACAAATAAATCGTTTTGATATGACAAACTCAACACAACTCTTCCTTGATCGTTTCGCTATCGGACTATCATTGCTTTGCGCCGTCCACTGTATGGCGCTCCCAATTATGCTGATTGCCGCTCCATCATTAATTGCGACCTTTCAACCGACTGATCATATCTTTCATGAGGCGCTTCTATGGCTGGCCATTCCAACGAGCTTTATTGCCGTGTTTTTGGGGTGTAAACGCCACGAAAATCAGCACGTAGTGATCTTTGCCGGAATTGGCATTACGACGCTAACAGCGACGACGCTTTTCGGACATGACATACTTGGTGAAACCGGCGAGAAACTCACGACACTATTCGCTGTTACAATCTTAGCTTACGCCCATTGGAGAAATTATACTCTATGTCGTCAGGATGAATGTAAGCACTAAATAGAATTAGTACAGCAATTCTCATCTCCACTACCCCTGTTATCAGACTTGATCATGATTTTAAGAATGTAGAAGACTACCGAGAGAACTGTTTTATCCGAACGGCATAGCCGTTCGGCGCTTCGCTGCATTTGACGCCCCGCGTCAAATGCAAACGTTGCGCGTCCCCATTTCAGATTTTCCATTTCCTCACATTTTTCGTCGATTTTCTCATTTTTTCGTAGGCCCACTCAGATCCATCCCCATCTCAAAAAAGAATAATCCTCACTTTGTATTTTAGGGGGCATATTTCATGGGTTCTTTCAGACATTTGAGGGACGTCACCGAAGGGCTTCGCCCCTCGGCGCTTTGCTGAAAACGGTCCCCCGGACCGTTTTCGGACGCGACGCGTCTTTCAAACACGGGACAGGTGAGGCCTCGCTTGCTGGTTTGAGAGACGGTGGGTCTGAGCATCGGCTGGTGAGACAGCCGACTGTGCCGGGACTTTTAGAGTGAGAGCCGACGCCTTGGTCCAACGCTGGCCAAACTGGTGGGACAGACGGGCCGCTTTATCAAAAACCACTGCCGCAGAGCTTAATAAATTGGACTTAGCACCCCGATTTATTGCCTTCGCGTAAAACAAACAAAGCGCTTCCTTCTGGTATCTCCATCGGGAAGACAACTCTGCGGGCATGTCCTTTTTTACGGACGCTGCGCGTCCTAGGGCAGGTTGCCGCCCGCCAACCCAACCTGCGTTGGGGAGCAAAGCAATAGCTGTCACGCGATGGACGGTAGAAAATTTTGCATGTCTGAAATTCTAACATCTTGGTCCAAACAAAAAGGGCCGCCAATGGCGACCCTTCGGTGAGTATATATTTGGGTTTAGGCTCTACGCCGACGCCAGAAACGGTTTGAGTAACGCATCTAAGCCTCCTGTTCTGTTGAGTTCTGCGAGGTCTGTGCCGCCGCCGACATGGACATCGCCAATAAAGATTTGTGGGACCGTGCGGCGACCGCCTGATCGTTCAATCATTTCGGCCGTTTTGGACGGGTCTTCAGAGATTTCATACTCTGTGAAGCGCACGCCCTTTTGGGGCAGCAGGGCTTTCGCGCCCTTACAATAAGGACAATAGCTTTTTGAATATATCACGATGGATTGGGTCATATCAGGCTCCTGAGCGGAAAGAGTTTAGGTGGCAGATAATTTAGCAACGCCGAGCGGGACGGAGAATTTTTCACACCAGACATAGACTTCGCTGAATTGGCCGGGCGTAAAGCTGGCGGGGAGTTGATAGGTCTGCTGTCCGGTTTTGTTTTTCAACGCGCCGATTTTATTGGTGACGAGGAAAGTTTCGCCATTGCCGAGCGCAACCACAGGGTCTGGCGCACCGTCCAGAGAGAAGTCAGCCGCAAGGGTCAATTGGTAGCCGCTCTCTGCCTTCTCGATCGTAACACCGCCGGTGGTGATGTGATCTGAACGTCCGTCAAATGTACCGCTTGCGATGGCGACGGCGTTTTGCGCGACATATTCAGTGGCGCTGGACTGTGTTGGGGCTGTTGTTGTTTCTGCGGCGGGGACTGAGCACGCTGCGAGAGCTAATGCGATAGCCGTTGCGCCGAAACCGGTTAGGAGAGTTTTATAGGTCATGTCGTTTCTTTCTAGACCATATGGTCAATATCTAAGTAAATGGGTTTTCAAATCCGATGAACAGGACATAGCAGGTATTGTACCGATTGGTCTATTACTAAATTCTCACATGTTTGTGAGGCATGATGAGTGTTTGAAATTATAAAACGTTAAAGGCGGGAGGCTATATCCAAAACCGTTTTGGACAAGCCTTCATGATCCACACCGTCAACCAATGCGTTGAGTTCTGTTGCAAGTTCCACGTCGGACTCACCTGCATTCAGGCGAGCTTCCGCTTTGTCGAGCGCGTTTGAGAATTCTGCGGCTTTTTCAGCTGTCAGACTTTCGCTTCGTTCCAACTGATCGACATAAGCTTTCGCGACAACGGGCGCGGCAGGCCATGTCAC
>CAYZGF010000171.1:0-5189 GCA_964477595.1 uncultured Algimonas sp. | reverse complement strand
ACATCTGTTTCGACGATATGGTTTGTGTAGTTGGACAAGACTTTCAGACCCGTGCCGAGTACGACTTCCAGCACGGTTTGCGTCGTATATCCGGCCGCGATTAAAGCTTGGACATCACGCTCTAACGGCCAACCGCGTGTCTCATTCACTATCTTTGAGAATTGGCGCAAGGCTTCCAATTTCGGGTCGGCAATCGGTGTGTCGTCACGCAAAGCGCGAATGACATCCGCCGGAACGCCTTGGCCCTGACTGATCGTCGTATGGGCAGCCATACAATAGTCACAACCATTCAAATAATTATTGGTCATCAGGATGATCTGACGCTCTGTCGCGGACAGGTTGGTTTTATCAAAAATATCGGACAAGGTTTGATAGCCTTCCAGCAGCGCCGGCGCTTCGGCCATGGCGGCGTAAAGGTTCGGGACAAAGCCGAGGGCATTTTGTGCGCCTTCAAGGCGTGGCTTGGCCTCCGCTGGGGCAGTTTCAATCGTGTGTGTCGGAAAATCAGTCATGTGTAATCTCTTTCATATTCGGTTCAAACCATCATTATTGACCGCTTGGTAAACTATAGATAGGAATAAAATACCGTTTGGTCAATTACTGTGTTTTCACGCTTTCGTGAGGCCAAATATCCGACCGGAAACTCTCTTGGGGTGTGACAGCTTGCCCCGATCAAAAAAGGAACAATCGCACAGCACTCACCGTTTCATCGTTGGGCCAACGAAAACGTAAGGATAATATTATGACCAAATTTTTACCCCTCACAGCAATTGCCGCTCTCGGCTTGGTGGCATGTGGCGCGGAAACATATGATGCGCCTGTCGACGGCGTGACAGTGACGATCACATCGATCGAAGATAACGGCACACTTTATGTGGCGTTACAGGATGAAAGCATCTTCGGCAAAGCCGACGCGACATATGGCGCAACTGTGGAATCCAGCACAGTTGTTGTCGGCACCGTTGATGTCTTCATCCCGGATGTTGCCGCAGGAACCTATGCCGTGGCCGTCTTCCAAGATGTGAACGGTAATGCCCAACTAGATATGGGCGATAATGGCGTTCCAAATGAGCCTTGGGCGCTGTCTTACGGTGCAGGCACGCAAGGCGCACCGGATTTTGACGATGCCAAAATTGAAATGGACGGCAAAGGCGACACAGTCTCAATCACGCTGAATTAAGTCAGCGACTCAATTCATATAAAACGGGGCCGCAAGGCCCCTTTCTTTTGCGTATTATTCGTCTCGCCCCGGCGCGGCGGCGCTACCTGCCAATAAGCCACCATCCAGCGTGAGTTCCGTGCCTGTCATATAGGCGGCCTCATCACTGGCGAGCATGACCGCGACTGCGGCGACCTCCTCGACTGTGCCGAAACGCTTCATTGGCGTATCCGCGACAAAGCTGGCCATGCGGGCCTCGCGGTCCGGGCCGTCGCCTATCATTGGCTCCCACATGGGCGTCAGGATCGCGGCGGGGTGTATGGAGTTACACCGAATATTTAGGCCCTCTTGCGCGCAATAAAGGGCCACAGTTTTCGAATGATTGCGAATGGCGGCCTTGGACGCGGCATAGGCAGCTGCCCCGGGAATGCCGACGAGCCCTGAGCGTGACGAAATATTGATAATCGACCCCGCTTTGGCCTTGCGCATCGCTCGGATAGCGTAACGACAACCGAGGAACGTGCCATCAGTATTGACCCTGTGCACGCGCCGCCAATCCTCCAGCGCGGCATGTTCGGGGTCTTGTGATGCGGGGCTGTTTTCAAAACCCGTGATGCCCGCATTGTTCACCACGACATCCATTTCGGGATAGGTCTTTGCGAGCGCGTCCCAATGCGCTTCATCCGCGACATCCAGATGAAAGGCCGTACCGCCAAGCTTTTCTGCCGCCGCGGTCACGGCCTCAAAATCAATATCCGAGAGGACAACTTCTGCGCCTTCGCGAATGAAAGCCTGCGCAATCGCTTCACCAATACCCCGCGCCGCACCCGTCACGAGGCAGCGTTTTTTCTGTAAACGTTTCATAAAATTTCCAATGTAAGAGAGCAGCCGCATTTAGGGCTGTGAAAAAAGTTTAAATCTAAATTTGGATTTAATTATTCATCGTCTCTCACCCTGTTGGAATTTCATCCTTAGGCCGATGTGTCTGCTTTCGCAAGGGACGCGTTGCCTTTTGGCTCATTTGCAATACGCGCATTCACCAAATCCGGCGTCGACAAATCAATGTCTTCAATAATGCTGGCCGTATAAACGGCTTCATTAATCTTATAAAGCGTGCCCATCAAATGCCGGCGAATTGTGGCCGTCACTTTCGTATTGGGGATACGGTCCAGATAGACCCACATTGTATATTCCAAGGCGTAATCGCCCGCATTTGTGAGCGCCCATTCAAACGGCTTATTTTTATTTATCTTAATCTCATCATTGGTGCAGCAAGCCTCAAAACTGCGCGTGAACATATCGCCGATATTCTTTTTAAATGCCGCAAGTTCAGTTTCGCGCAGATCTCTTTTCTCACTAAACGCCGGATAGCCGATATTATATTTAAAGGCCTGACGCACACCGTCAGAGCTGGCAATACGGGACAGATTATCGATGCGGCTTTGAATGAATTGCGTGTTGCGCAACAGGGTGCGGTGATTATTCCTGACGTCATATAAGACAGCGTAGATGAGCGTGACGCGCGCAATAATATATTCATCCGGATGGCCATCGATAATAACCACATCCCCGTCTACCAACATCTCGCTATTGAGGATGATCAATCCGCTCACAATATCCGGTGCCCATATAGAGCTGGTGAAGCCGAGAAAGACCAATAAAATTCCGATAATACCCGTTGTTTCCAACAGGCTGTCCGCGCCCCAGATCTTTATAAGAATATAAACAATTGTCAGAACGATAATCGCCAGCATCACGATATTCACAAGGCGTGAATTATAGGATTCAATATAAACTGTTTTATTGTCAAACGTCCGTGATTTTCCGAAACGTTTTCGCGTGAAGGTCCCACTCGCACTATAAAAGAACACCCCGGTATAAATGACCATCAGGCTGATACCCAGATTGACGAGATACCCGCCGCCATACCAGTCAAAGCTTTGCCGCATTCCAAAATCTATGATCTGGAATAGGATCACCAGAATATTCAGGGCCTGCGCAATCTTGATCTTGGTCTTATTATCCTGATCAGGTGCCAGCAGGTGAATGATGGGGCGCGCCAAGACCAGCAAAACAATGTTCAAAAAGAACAAGACGCTTAAGACGGGCCGGTCCCCGGAGGTCAATTCCGTCAATAAGTCCTGAAAAAATTCCAAAGCCCGTTCTCCCTAAAGCCCTTTTCGTCTAGCTGCGACGCCAGTGAAACACCAGAGTCGGATTGAAAATTTCACGACCATGACAGGCTAGGCAAATTTAGATATTCATGATCCGGCAGGTAGTCTCGCCGCAGAAAGTGAAAATGAAGGCGTGAACCGCGCGCTTTGTCGTTGCGGTGCGTCCCCCAATAAACCTTTTGCGATGGCAGCCACGCCAAAATTGGGTTTAAAGCCGAATAAGGCACGCTTGTCCCACGCCATAAGAAACTGACATTCGTCCCGATCAAAGCCTCTGTATAGATTGACATCCGCGACGCGTTGTTTTCAGTATCCAATCACACTCTGGGGAGGATATTATGAAAACGAAACTTTTAGGCGTAGCCTGTATTGCCTTGACCTTAGGCGCCTGCGCCGCACCGATGTCATCACGACCGGACCCGCTGGCGTTACAAAATGCAGTCAGTGACAATCCTGAGAAAGGCGTCTTAATCGTCGATACGGCCGGAAATTTGGGCTGTGACTCAACAACGATCAGCATGATTGGCGTGCCGAGCGGTTTTGTCAGCATGACGGATTACCGCGCGAAAGAATCCGGTCCGGCTGTGCGTGTGGTTGATCCGGGAAAATATCGCGTTTTAACGGGCCGATGCACAGTTCCAGGATATTATCCGGCAAATCTTCCAAATTTGATGGGCTGGTTTGGCTTCATCGAAGTGGAAGCCGGAGAAACAGTTTATGCCGGAACGCTGGATACAAACCGTGTTGATGTGAAGTCCAAGCTGGAGGGGCTGGGGGCGGCCTGGAGCGCCCTGATCAGTTTTTCAACCAAAGAGCAATCGACCTACATAACCTATGAGCTTTTGGACAGATCCGAGACGCTCAAAGCTGCTATGAAAGCCGGCGAGATGGGCGAAGGGATGGCAGAGATAGCCGATCGCATGGTTTATAAACCGCCACTCAAAGTCATGGATAAGGCTGAATATGAAGGCGCCATTACGCGCGCTTATGGCAAAACAGCCGAAGGCAAAACACCGACCAAAGCGCAAGTCGATGAGCGGTTTTCAAAAGAAATGGAAATTGCCATTGATAACAGTATGAGAAAGTTGGGAGCCCAAATGGGGCTGTCTCCCGAGGAAGTTGACGAGATGCTCTCCATTAAGCCGGATGAAGACTCAGACACTGATACTGACGCTGATACAGGCACAGAGACCTAAGAAAACGGTCTTTATATGATCTTGGCCGTCTGTTGCGGTCATTTGACAAGTGAGGTTGCGGCGCTTACGCGCCGCGTCTAACTTCAGGCCGTGACGGGTCGCTGACGCCTCACGGATTTTCCATGGATAATTTCAACGCCCTTGATCTGGCCGAGCCTTTGGCACGCGCACTGACTGATCTGGGTCACACCACGCCAACGCCTATTCAGGCACAGGCGATCCCGCCCGCTCTCCAAGGCCGCGACGTCATGGGTATTGCCCAGACCGGAACGGGGAAGACGGCTGGATTTACACTCCCGACCCTCACCCATATCCTCCGCGAAGAACGCGATCCGCCAAAGCGCGGCGCACGCGTTCTCGCCCTCGCGCCGACGCGCGAACTCGCCATGCAGATCGCGGAGAGTGTGCGCGACTATGGTCGGCATATCCCTCACCTTTCTGTTGCGTGTGTCTATGGCGGCAAACCGATTGCACGTCAGATTAAACGTCTGACGGGCGGCAATGATGTTTTGGTCGCCACGCCGGGTCGGTTGATTGATCTGCTGGACCGCAAAGCCATTAAACTGGGTGAAGTCGAAGTCCTGATCTTGGACGAAGCCGATCAGATGCTGGATATGGGATTCATTCATGCGCTGAAAAAAATCGTGCAGGTTCTGCCAA
>CAYZGF010000170.1:0-5201 GCA_964477595.1 uncultured Algimonas sp. | reverse complement strand
GCCTCATTCCGGTATAGCTTTTCCCGATATTAGACATACCAACCAATGCAATCCGCAACTCACCTTCGGCATAACGCCGTTCAAAATCGGGGCGGGAGAGCTTCATTAGGCGTGCATAGCCAAATAGTCAGACAAGTCCGTTAAGGTTGGTCCCATCACGTGCACACGTTTTTTCTTCTTCATCGCTTTTGCCAGTGGCGCAGGCATGGGGATGTCTGTGTGAAGAATGCGCTCAACACTATCGGCAAATTTGGCCGGGTGGGCCGTTCCGACCGTGATCCGTGTGAAAGGCTCCGGCACATCAGCCGCAAATTGTTCCATGGCTAAATGGCCAACCGCCGTATGCGGACACATCACATATCCGGTCTCAGTATGAATGCGGCGAATATGACGTTCCGTTTCTGCATCAGAAAAAGATGCACCCCAGCAAACATCTACAATATCCGCGTAGTTCTCGTCATACAGGGATAGGATGCGCGGGAAATTATTCGGACGGCCAATATCCATCGCATTTGAAAGTGTCGGAACGCTCGGACGCGGTTCGTAAACGCTTGTCGAAAGATAATCGACGAAGGGGTCATTTGCATTATTGCCAATTACAAAGCGGTCGATAGGTGCGCCCATTTTCTTGGCAATCAAACCTCCAGTGAGGTTTCCTAAGTTTCCGGATGGAATCGAATAAACCAAAGGACGACCGGGATAGGCCGCTTTGGCCTGAAGTGATGTCCAGAAATAATAAAAGCTCTGCGGAATGACACGCCCTACATTGATGGAATTGGCGCTCATCAGATTATGTGTTTTCGTGAGTTCTGCATTTCCAAACGCGGACTTTACCAGCTGTTGGCAATCATCAAATGTGCCATCAACAGAGATCGCTTTCACATTAGACCGCGAATTACCCATAGTCGTGAGTTGCTGTTCTTGGACTTTGCTGACCCCGCCCTTGGGAAAGAGGATGAAGACCTTTATGCCTTTTTGATCCAAAAACGCATCGCCGATCGCGCCGCCGGTATCCCCTGACGTCGCCACCAATATTGTCCGCTTTTGTTTGGTGGCAGACATAAGATGACTGGCCGCGCGCCCCATGAATCTTGCCGCAAAATCCTTAAAGGCAAGCGTGGGGCCGTGAAACAATTCCAATACAAAATCATGCGCATCCGGCGCGAGAGCCGGATCCAATCTTTCACCTGACAAGGTGACCATCGGAACATCGTAATTATAAGCATCCCGGCATAGCTCTTTTAGCTCGTCCGCTCCAAACCGATCATCCGTGAAATGCTGCGCCAACTCAGCTGCACAATCCGCAAAAGACATGGCACCCAAACGCGCTGTGTCTTTCGGATCAAAGACTGGCAAATGATCCGGCATCCAGAGACCGCCGTCGGGTGCCAAGCTGGCCAGCAAAGCATCCCCAAAGGAGGCTTTGATCGCAGAATCTTTGTTTGAGTGGTAATTCATGCGCGCTCACATAGCGTAGACGACGATTTGCGCAAGGTTTTACCGCGAACGGACTGTATGTGCGAGGATGTTGACCATCGTTGCGTGAGCGGATGTTTCGCCCTTATTGCGGATACTGTGCGGACGGTCAGCGTGATATCTTAATGTTTCGCCCGTTGCGGCCGACCATGTCTCACCACCAACAGACACCTCCAATTCACCGCCGAGGACCGTTAGGTTTTCGACTGACCCTTGTGGATGCGGCGAGCTTTTCAAAACGCCGCCGGGCTCTGCCTTGAAATCATACCACTGAACAAACTGGATCGTGTCGAGCGACCCAATAATGCGCAGCTCGCAGAGTCCATCTTCGGAGGTGAGGAGCGGGGTGTCTTGAATGCGAGAATGCTGCACGAGGGCAGACCCGTCAGGCGCGTCAGACACCATCGCCTCCACACTGGTCCCTAACGCTTGAGACAGGCGGGATAAAGTGGCCAAAGTTGGATTGGTCTCATTCTTCTCGATTTGGGAAATCATGGACTTGGCAACGCCTGATACGCTGGATAAGTCACCCAATGACATCTTATCTGCGGTACGAAGACGCTGTATGGTTTGACCGAGTTTTTCGGACAGGGCTTCCGTTTCGGGGCAGGGTTCGCGTTTTTGTCGGGCCATAAAGTTTTCGTGTAGATATGGATTTACGTCTTATCGTTCTATATATAGAACACCACTGTTCAATCAAGTGAACACATTAAATCGGATTATCTGAAGCCAATATGCAATATTTGCCCATACATTTTGATACACGCGGCACGACAATCTTGATTGTGGGTGCAGGCCCGGCTGCGGAAGCAAAACTTCGCACATTATTGAAAACCGAGGCTAAGCTATTGGTGGTTTCCGAAGAGATGAGCCCTGAAATCGCTCGCTGGGCCGAGCAGGGTAAAGTGCGTCATGAGGCGCGCGCGTTTACGCCAAAAGATTTGGACGGGGTTTCCTTGGTTTATGCCGCGACCGAAGATGACGCCTATAATGGCAAGGTTGCGGATATGGCTGCGGCGCGTCAAATCCCGGCCAATGCCGCAGACTACAAAGACGCCTGTCGTTTCATTACACCGGCTTTGGTCGACCGCGCCCCTGTGACTGTGTCTATAGGAACAGAAGGCACAAGCCCGGCCTTAGCGCGCGCATTGAAAGCTGACCTCGAAACACGTTTGCCGCCAGAGACTGGAAGATTTGCGCTTAAAACCAAAGCGTTACGCGCGAAAGTCAAAGCGCTCATGCCCGACCTCGCTGACCGTCAACGTTTTTGGGCCAAGATTTTGGGCGGTAAAGATTTGACGGCGCAGCTTCGCATTTCAGACGTCGAGTTGGAGAGCCAGGTCGAAGCCCAATTACAAGGCAAAGACGACATTGCCGGAAAAGTCTTACTCGTTGGTGCAGGGCCGGGTGATCCGGATATGCTGACCACAGCGGCTCGCCGTGCGCTGCATGCGGCGGATGTGATTGTCTATGACCGCCTCGTGAGTGACGGCGTGATGGAATTGGGCCGCCGCGAGGCTGAATATATATATGTCGGGAAAACGCCTGGGGAGCCATCCATCGGACAAGCCGCAATCAATGATATTCTGATTGAGAAAGCCTCAGAGGGTTTGGCTGTTGTTCGTTTGAAATCCGGCGACCCGCTGATCTTCGGGCGGGCGGATGAGGAAATTGACGCCCTACAAGCACACGATATTCCCGTGCAAATTATCCCGGGAATCACATCTGCAGCCGCGGCAGCGGCGGCAATCAATGCGTCGCTCACCACACGTGGGACGAATAAAGCCATTGCATTACTGACCGGACATGACGCCAAAGGATTTGCTGAACAGGACTGGGCGTCCTTAGCACGGCCCGGCGGTCGAGCCGCTGTTTATATGGGCGTCGGTGCCGCGCGTTTTATCCAAGGTCGCCTCATGCTCCACGGTGCAGAAGCCGACCGTCCGGTGACAGTCGTTGAAAATGCGTCCCGACCCAATCAAATAATTGTCTATACGACGTTGAAAAGCTTACCTGATGACATTGCCGCATCGGGTATAAAAGGCCCCGCTATCCTGTTGATAGGATATGCAGAGCGCCGCGCTGAAACGAAAATAAGAGCTGCGATATGAGCACGTTGAAACATAAGGGCAAAGGCCCACAGGCCATGACCGCCAATGAATTGCGTGATGGCTATAATGTCTGGCTGGATGAAAATCTGGATTGGTCGCGGGATTACGCCAATGCCCTGCGGACCGAAGATCAGGATTTGATCGACCGTATGCAGCTCAAAGCTGAAACGGATGAGGGCAAAAACCTCGTCGTTGGAACCTACTTTATCGATGTTGAGCCTGACACCGGATTACCTGCGCGATACCGTGAAAAATTTCGCGTCAACGGCCCATCTTATGACACAGCCGATTTGCTGGAGGCGAAATAATGTATCGCTATGATGAATTTGACGCGCAGTTCGTCGCCGAACGCACAAAGCAATTTCGCGGACAGGTGGAACGCCGTCTTGCGGGACGTTTGAGCGAGAATGAGTTCCGTCCGCTGCGTTTGATGAACGGCCTCTATCTTCAGCTTCACGCCTATATGCTGCGCGTGGCCATTCCTTACGGCACGCTAAATAGCGAACAATTCCGTATGCTGGCCCATCTGGCTGAGAAATATGACCGTGGTTATGGTCACGTCACAACACGTCAAAACATGCAATATAACTGGCCGAAACTGCCTGATGTGCCGGATATGCTGGATGATCTCGCCAGTGTTCAAATGCACGCGATCCAGACATCCGGGAATTGCATCCGCAATGTCACATGTGACCCCTATGCCGGTGCGACTGCGGAAGAAATCGAAGATCCGCGCCCGATGGCCGAGTTAATCCGTCAATGGTCTACGCTGCATCCGGAATTCACCTTCCTGCCGCGTAAATTCAAGATCGCTGTCACAGCGGCAGAGAAAGATCGTGCGCTGATTAAAGCCCATGATATCGGCATTCAAATTGTCAAAAATGATGCGGGTGAGATCGGTTATAAAATCATCGTGGGCGGTGGTTTGGGCCGGACGCCAATCATTGGTCAGACCTTACGTGAATTCCTACCCAAAGCAGAATTGCTCGCCTATCTCACCGCGACTCTGCGCATTTATAATCGCTATGGCCGCCGTGATAACAAGTACAAAGCCCGCATTAAAATCCTCGTCCAAGAGACTGGAATTGAAGCCTTTAGAGAGCAAGTCGAAGCGGAATATGAGACGATCGACATTAGCGATATCGCTGTGTCAGACGCGGAACGCGAGCGTATCAAATCCTACTTTGCCAATCCTGATTTCGAAACGCTGAAAAATGATCCGGCGGATTACACAAAAGCGCTTGAAGACAATCAAGCTTTCCGTCTCTGGGCCAAGAACAATGTCGCTGCACACAAAGCCGACGGCTATGCCATCGTCAATATTTCGCTGAAGCCAAAAGAACTCGCCCCCGGCGACATCACAGCGGAACAAATGCGGGCGACGGCGGATCTGGCCGACACCTATTCCTTTGGTGAACTCCGCACGACCCATCAGCAGAACCTTGTTTTCCCTCACGTCAAACAATCAGACCTGTTCGCTCTATATCAGGAGCTCGAAAAACACGGCCTTGCAACGGCGAACATCAATCTGATCTCAGACATCATCTGTTGCCCCGGTATGGATTTCTGCGCACTCGCCACGGCGCGATCTATCCCGATCAGCCAAGCCATTGC
>CAYZGF010000169.1:0-5210 GCA_964477595.1 uncultured Algimonas sp. | reverse complement strand
GGATTGGACCTACGGGAATATCGCCATCATCTGTGGCCTGGATTACGCGGGATACCGCGCAGGCCATTTTGATTGGCGGGCGAGCGCTCCACAACTTGCGGAATGGCATAGTAAATTGGCTCAAACCCAAGTATGGCAAGATACGCACGCCTATGAAAAGATCTTGTCATGAAGCAGTTTCTATTTGTGGTGATGGGATTATTCCTCTTGGGGATTATTGGTTTCTTTGCTTGGCCCGAGCAAAGCTACGAGCCCTATAAGGTTAGCCCTTCATATCGCGCTCAGGTGAAAGCCTTCAACATTCCTGACATGCCGCGGGATTGGACATGGGATATGTTTGCCAGCGAAGACGGCATTAAAATGCGATATGGCCAAACCGGAAATATGAACTCAGCCCGTGCAACAGTGGTCATGATCCCCGGCTATACCGCGACTATGGATATGTATGGAGAGCAGGCTGAAGATATCGCGGCCCGTGGCTATCATGTCATAGGATTTGATCTGCGCGGGCAGGGTGGATCAGAACGTCCACGTCCGTCTCAGCCCGAGAAGTTACTGATTGAAGACTTCAAGATCTACTCAAACGATGTCGCCTTGTTTTTGCAAAGCCTCGATCTGCCTGAAGATAGACCTGTTATCCTTATGGCGATGTCATTCGGGGGACATGTCGCTTTTCGGGTCGGCGCAGAACACGCAGATTTGGTTGACGGATTACTCCTATTGGCGCCCGCCTTACGTCCAAAAGCCGGGGATATGAGCTTTGAGCAAATTACTCGTATCCTTCGTATTGGCGACGCTTTGGGCAAGGACACGCGCTACGTCCCGGGCAATACAAATTGGAAACCTGCGAGTGAGGATGATTTACTGCGGGTTGGAATTGAGTATTGCGCATCTTCTCCTGAACGCTTGCCCATGAGGGATGCAGTTTTCACGATGCGACCCGAGCAACGGGTGGGCGGTGTGACGTTTAATTGGGGCCGCGAGTTCTTCGGGAGTAGTAATTTTGTCCTGCAGGACGGATATCCCGAAGCGATTTCACATCCCGTCACGATGATACATGCTGAACTAGATGATTTCGTTGAAACGGACGTGAATAAGAACGTCTGTGACAACCGAATGCAGGATTGCGTTTCGGTTGCCATTCCGGGCTCGGGTCACTGTCTGACACAAGAGACAGACCCGGTTTTGGACAGAATTTACAAGGCGTTAGATGAAACGGTTCAACGCGTAGAGGCGAACCGACTCTAAAACTTTAGAAAATCCGGCACATCATCGCCGAAGGGCGTTTTAGATTTAGGTTTTGAATTTTGCTTCGAGCCTGAACTCTTTTTTGGTGTGTCTTTTCGCTTTGGTGATTTCTTGCGATTATCTGATTTGCGAGCATCGACCGAGATTTTGTTGTCTGTCTGTTTAGCCTTATCAGAGGACGAAGACTTTGGTTTGGGTTTTGGCGCTGCGCGTCTACGGGATGTACTGCGTTTTGGCTTTATCTCTTCCTCTTTTACGACGTCTTCTTGTTTGGCTTCCGGTTTCGCTTTTTCACGTCCCGGTGCCGGCTTTCTTCGGGGCGCCGGTCGGCGTCTTTCAATTGGCTTCTTGGCTTCTTTCTTTGCGGGTTTCGCAGCCTCTTTTTTCTTTGACGAGGTGCCTTTAGCGACTTTCTCCGTAGACGCACTTCCGTCGTGATAGGATCCATCATTTCGCTGGCCGCGATTGCGTCCGCCACGTTTATCGTCTCTACGTCCACGGCCTTTGCCGCCATCGCGACCGCCACGGCGCTTCCGCCCACCGGCATCTTTGGGGAAATCCTCAATTCCGGGAATCTCAAGCTCTTCGATAGAGTCGACTTTTATCAAGTTTAGAATGTCGTCATAGTTCTTCTCGTCCAAACGCGCGACCAACATAATGGCGTCGCCTTTTCGGCCTGCGCGTCCGGTTCGACCAATTCTATGAACATAGTCTTCAGAGTGATTTGGAACGTCATAATTGAAGACGTGGCTAACAGTGGGAACATCCAATCCGCGTGCTGCAACATCAGATGCGACAAGATACTTAATCTCGCCATTACGGAAGCGGTTCAGCGTTTCCGTTCTGAGACTTTGGGCAAGATCGCCATGAATTGGGGCCGCGTCATGTCCGTGAACATTGAGAGACTTCGCGACAATATCTACATCGCGTTTGCGGTTGCAAAAGATAATACCGTTGTCGACATCTTCCTTATCAATGATCCAGCGTAGGGCCGTGCGTTTTTGTTTCGCATCAGATGAAGGCATACGAACAATGCGCTGTTTGACCGTTTTTGCAGTCATATTCTTCCGTGCAATTTGGATGCTAACGGGCTGATGCAGGAACTGATCGACGAGACGTTTGATCTCATTCGGCATAGTGGCCGAAAAGAAAAGGACCTGGCGCGTGAAGGGCGTCATATCGAAGATTTTTTCAATATCAGGAATGAAACCCATATCGAGCATGCGGTCCGCTTCATCAACGATGAGCGTTTGGACGCCAGTCATCAGGATTTTACCGCGCTCAAACTGGTCGATTAAACGACCCGGTGTTGCGATAAGAATATCGACGCCCTTCATCAGTTTCCGGTCTTGCTCCGCGAAAGAGACACCACCAATCAAAAGGGCCATTTCGAGCTTCAGATATTTCCCGTAATTTTCGACATCTTCCGCAACCTGCGCCGCCAATTCACGTG
This sequence comes from uncultured Algimonas sp., assembly GCA_964477595.1. GTDB lineage: Bacteria > Pseudomonadota > Alphaproteobacteria > Caulobacterales > Maricaulaceae > Litorimonas. The sequence goes on along the minus strand of CAYZGF010000169.1, from coordinate 2,509 downwards.
TTGGACACACAATCACGCAACGCGGCATACGTGCGCGCGCACGACCTTTTGCGAGTTTGTGCATAGTTGGCAGCGTGAACGCACCTGTTTTTCCGGTGCCTGTTTGGGCAATGCCAAGTACGTCCCGTTGTACTAATGCGGCCGGAATTGCCTTAGCTTGAATAGGCGTCGGGGTTACGTAGCCGAGGTCATCCAAAGCTTTTAAAATTTTCGGGTCGAGCCCAAGCTCTTTGAAAGTAATGTCGATCTTTGCGTCTGCGTCGATCTCTTCGGGTTTGGATGTGTCGCTCAAGGTGTCTCATTTCGGCGCGGGCGCGCGGATAGTCGCGGGCCTTTATGAATTTGCCGCAACATAGGCCTCGCGCCCCAGAGGTCAAGCGGCCTAAACCGCTCTTAGCTATCGATATTTATAGGCCCGCATATCTTCATTTGTTGGATTGTAACGATCACGCAGGGCTTTCTGACGCGATGTCATTGATTGCGGTGTACCGTTGATGGACATCGCAATCGGTGCTGATGTCACTTCTAAAGGGTCACCATCCCAAACGACGACAGATGTATCTCCCACACCGAACCAAGAGGCGGGCACGGATGAGATCGCTGAGAAAGCTTCATCCCAACGCAAGCCTTCGACTACAGCTGCTCCGGCATGTTGCGAGAGTGTGGCAGGCTTTGTCACGCCAAGCGATGTTAAGTTGGCAATCGCGTAATCAACGCCAGCCTCTTCCAGGAATGCGACATTATCCAATCTCGACCCGACGCTTTCAAATGAAGATGGTAGGTTCTTAAGCGGATCGAAAACGACACGTATGCGCGCTGCGGCGATTTCATCAGCAACCTCCCAAGCTTCTGCACCGCCTATAATGACGATATTGAGAGAGCGGTTATCTGATTTCAACTCGATCAGTCGCATGATGTCGGCGGCCCGGTTCACGCGAACCAGGAGTGGGATTTCCCCACGGACAGCACGAGAAAACGCTCGCGCGTCTTGGCGAGACAAGACATCGCCGCCATCTGCTTGGTCGGCAAACCGTTTGAAAAATCCTTGCGCATCTTCAATGGCAGCTCGGAATTGAGACATTGCTGCAGCGCGAGACCCGCCCGCGCGTATTGTTCCGGTTTCACCAAGGTCGACCATCACGAAGGCTTCTGGATCGATGATGGAGTCAAATTCACCCGTCAGAGACACAACCGCGCCAGTTCCGGCAAAAATACTATTTCCACTACTGCGAGGGGCAATGACGGCATGAGTGACGCCGCTTTGACGGACATTGCCAATATGAACGGAGCGAGGGTTGAAACTGTCCGCGGCATGTTCTGAAACATTCGTTGCCGAGCTTTCAGAACTCACATCATTTCCTGGACCGGACGAACCAATATCCGTCATTCCAAGCGATGACATTGACGCAAACAATCCAGGTGTAACCCAGCCATCTGTGATCGTCGTCGCACCTTCCGGAGCCTCCAATCGCGCGCCGCGGCCTTGAATGACGCCGTCTACGACAATGATGTCAGTTTTGGATTGTGTTCCATTTGTTGCAACGACGGTCGCATCATCCAGAAAATGCGTTTGCGCTAAAGCCGGCGATGCTAATGCGAAGATGGCCGTAGCTAAGAGTAAGGTTCTCATTTCACACCCTCCGAAAGATCGGCATATCCAAGACGGAAATCACTTTTCGGTTTCACGCCGCTTGCGCGGTCATATAAAACTGCGCCATCGACCATAACGGTCTGAGGTCTGGCATATGTTGAGAATGGGTCTTGATCCCACACGACTATATCAGCCCGTTTTCCGGCCTCCAATGTGCCCGTTTCGTCTAATATACCGAGGGCTTTTGCCGGGTTCGTTGACAACCACTTCCAAGCTTCTGCTTTGGATATATTCAGGCCCGCGCGATTTCCGTTTGCCCAAGTCTTTGCGACTTCTTGATTGAGACGCTGAATATTATTCTGATCGTCTGAATGAATCATCGCACAGGCACCGGCCGCGTGGACGAAGGGAATATTCTCATTGATGTAATCGAAACTTTCCATCTTAAACGCTCCCCAATCAGCCCACATGGCCGCACAGGTATCGCTTTCCGCGAGGTAATCACCAATTTTATAGGCTTCTACAGCGTGATGGAATGTCGTAACTTTGTAGTCGAACTCTTTAGCGAGATCGAGAATTTGCACCATTTCATCCGCGCGGTAGCAATGCATTTGCACGAGGATTTTGCCGTCCAATACATCTGCTAAAGTTTCCAATTGAAGGTCGCGGTCGTAGTCTCCGCCCTTGTCACGTTTAGCTTTATATCCGGCGGCTTTGATCCAATTCTTACGGTATCCGGCGACATTACCCATGCGCGAGCCTGGGCCGCCTTTATTGCCATAAACCCGCTTCGGGTTTTCACCGCAGGCCATCTTTAGCGTGTACGGTGCTTCGGGGAATTTCATCCCTTGGACTGTACGGGACGGCACATTTCGAAGTGTGACGCCGCGCCCACCAAACAGGTTCGCGGACCCAGGC
>CAYZGF010000168.1:0-5218 GCA_964477595.1 uncultured Algimonas sp. | reverse complement strand
ACGCCCCAATTTCTTGGTTGAGTGTCATCAGCGCGCGGCCACCATTGCGGGCGAGTTTGCGTCCGACAAGGTCAAGCGCTTGAATGCCGTTGGCGCCTTCATAGATCAGCGCGATACGGTTATCGCGCACGAACTGGCTCATGCCCCATTCTTCGACAAAGCCGTGGCCGCCAAAGATTTGCTGGCAATCAATTGTCGTCTTCATGGACATATCCGTGAGGTAGCCTTTGACGACAGGCGTTAGCAGGCCGAGATAATCGTCACATTTTTCTGCGAGCTTTTCATCGCCGGAATGCTTTTCCATATCCTCATGCTTGGAGGCCCAATAGAGCAGCGCACGTCCGGCTTCGTTGAAAGCTTTTGTCTCCATCAACATGCGGCGCACATCAGGATGGACAATGATTGGGTCGGCTTGCTTATCCGCATTTTGCGGACCTGTCAGCGCCCGGCCCTGAATACGGTCTTTCGCATAAATTGCCGCATTTTGATAGGCGACTTCCGACTGGCCGAGACCTTGCAGGCCAACACCAATACGGGCTTCATTCATCATGACGAACATGACGCGAAGACCTTTATTCTCTTCGCCGATAAGATAACCTTCAGCTTCGTCATAATTCATGACGCAAGTCGAGTTGCCGTGGATACCCATTTTTTCTTCGATGGACCCACAAGAGACGGCGTTGCGCTCACCCGGATTTTCATTTTCGTCCAATTTGAACTTCGGCACGATGAAAAGAGAGATGCCTTTTGTACCGGCTGGTGCGCCTTCAATACGCGCCAAGACGAGATGGACGATATTGTCTGACATGTCGTGTTCACCGGCGGAGATGAAAATTTTCTGACCGGAAATTTTATATGTTCCGTCACCATTTGGAACGGCTTTCGTTTTGAGCATCCCCAAATCAGTGCCACAATGCGGCTCTGTCAGGTTCATTGTGCCTGTCCATTCGCCGGACATCATCTTGGGCAGATATGTCTGCTTTTGCTCCGGTGAACCGCCGACTTGGATCGCTTTGATCGCGCCGCCTGTGAGACCGGGATACATAGCGAAAGCCATATTGGAAGATGTCCACATTTCAGACGCTGCAATTTGCAACATGCCCGGCATGCCTTGCCCGCCATACTCCGGGTCCATGGACAAAGACGTCCAACCATTTTCCGTCATTTGCTTATAGGCCTCTTTAAAGCCTGTCGGTGTTGTCACCGAGCCATCGGCGTGGCGCTTACAGCCTTCGTGGTCGCCAACGACGTTGAGGGGCGTCAGAACTTCCTCAGCGAATTTCGCCGCTTCATCGATGATTGCATCAGCAAGATCCGTATCAACTTCTGAAAAAGCGTCATATTTTGTGAGGTCTTCAAAGCCGAGAACTTCGTGAAGGAGGAATTTCATGTCCCGTACGGGCGCGTTATAACTTGGCATGGTTTATATCCTATGATGTGGAGGCAAGTGTAGGTTTAGGGTCCGGCGTGCCGGACAGAAAATCGATGGGGTTGCCAGTGACGGCTTCATCCAAGGCAGCTTGGTAGCGGGCCGCAAGATCGGCAATCGTTCCTGACCCGGGCTCGCTGGCGAGGGCTTCTTCTGCGATGGAGATGACTTCGGTCATATCTTTATGCAGAATTTCCAAATCGCGACGACGTTCAGCGAGGCCATCTAAAATAGCTTGAAAATTGTTCTTGCGGCGTTGGATTTCCGCACGGTCTGTAACGATGCCGTCCGTAATATCCAAAACAGCGCGAATATCTTCGAGAGAAAACCCTAAGCGTTTCCCGCGCATAATTTTTTCAAACCGAAGATGATCCCGGGGTCCGAATACACGGACGCCGCTTTCCCGTGTTGGAGTCAGCAAGCCCTTATCTTCGTAAAAACGAATGGTGCGCGGCGTCACGCTGAACATTTCAGCGAACGTTTTAATGCCCCATTTCTGCTGTTTGGCGGTTTCCATAATCGGCTGATAGCTGACGTTAACGTTCACGTCAACGTTAACGTCAAGCCGAAATTTGCGACACTTTGACCGCCAGGCCGAGCTTAGAGCCTTCTCTGTTCAGTAAAAAGGTTAACGGCTTAACGTCGCGTTAACTACGTTCGGGGTCTAACGGGACAAACCATAGCCCGAATTGTGCCGACTCATACTGTATGATTCACGGGCATTGGGGTGATGCCTTTGGGGAAAACTGCGCTGATGCCGAGCAAATCTGCGAAAACACCGACGAAGAAGACAGCCCGTAAAGCTGGCGCGTCATCGGTGAAATCTGCGCCCAAAAAGGCAACCGTCGCGACACTGGCGCAAAATATAAAGTCGCTTGAAACCCGCCTGAAGGGTGCGGACACACGAAACCGCAATGCGATAAAAGCGCTTGAGGTTGTCGTTGACGATTTCAAAGCGGCGACAAAGCGTGGAACAACGGCGCACAAATCGGCTTTGACACGTGGTCTGAACACGCTTGAAATTAAAATGGAAACCTATCTGGACCGCGCGGCGAAAGCAGCACGAGAAGGCGTGCGGTCAGAGCTGGCACATGTGACATCGGCAGGTGCGGATTTCGCGACATTGGAACAGGCTGTGCAGGCGGCTCATACGCGGCTGGATGATTTGGATAACACACAGCGCAATGCGCTGGCGCGCCTTAACCGCCATATTGCCGATCTTGCAACATCGGTCGAGCAGCGACTCACAGGCGAGACGAAAGCCCGCAAAACTGAAACGGCCGCACTGGATGCCAAGATTGACTTGGTTGGAACACGTATTGATGAGGTGGAGCAGGCTACCGCTGATGCGCTTTCAGCTGTCGGCGCGAAGATATCCGAATTCGCATCCGTCGTCGAAGACCGCGCAAAATCCTCTGATGTCGACACGGCGGAACGGCTCGCAGATCTGGCGCAGGAAACGCAATCAGAGTTCAGCTCCGTTCAAACCGATGTCACAGCTCGCTTGGAAGCCCTCGAAATGATCGCAGCCAATTGGACGCCGGCAGAGCCGCAAGAGCCTGCGATGCCCAACCCGTATCTTCCGGCCAATGCGGATGATCCCCGCATTGATGAGATGGGCGAGATGATCCAAAGCCTGCAGGATGAACTGAGCCGCATGCATGCCCGCATCGCAAATGTTCAAAGTTCCGAGCAAGCCCAAGCGCCAATGATACCTGTCAGCAATATTGTGCCCATGCCGCAAACATTGGAAGCGGTGCAGGACAATCCCTATGCTGCTGCAGCCCGCGCTTTAGAGGTTTCCGCGTCTGAGATGCCAGCGCCGCAAATGAGCGCTGAACCCGCTCCACCTGCCGCCGCCCCGCCGCCCATTGCTCCAAAAGGTGGCTCACATATTCTTCAGGAATTTGATCCGACGGCTTTCACCGCGCCTGACCCGATCGCGGCGCCAGTCAGCCCAATGCCGGTGCAGCCTGCACCGCCGTCATTACCTGTTCCGCCCTTGGCCCCGCCCATGGCCAGTCCCGGGGCCTATACTCCGCCGGGGCCTGAAATGCCGGGTGCAGAACCTCTTATGCCGGCCCCGCTTCCCGTCTCCACTTATGAAGATCCCGCCTATGCCGAGCGTGATGACATGCGGGCAGAGCGTATAGGCGGCGACACGCCTAAGCGTCGTGCTTTGCCGAACCTTCCAATTTCGGGCCGTAATTTGCGTGTTGCCGCTCTTGCCGTCGGGGTGAGTGTTTTAGGCCTATTCGCTGCGAAAACAGTCTTGGGCGGATCAGACACTCCGCCGATGCAGGTCACAAATGAAGTTCCGAATTTGCCGCCTTCGCAGTCCTTTAGTGAAGCGGAAACACCCGTTCAGAGCGCCGAGTTCGACGACATGAGTCTGTTCGATGATCAGCCCGCCACCGCTACGCCGCCGCAGGGACAATATGCCGAGACGCAGACTCCCACAGTTATATCCGGCGCGGAAGATACATTAGACGCTGCCGTTCAGTCCGGAAATCCAATCGCGCAATTCCAAAAAGGCCTTGTCCAACTCCAAGCCGGACAAATGGAAGAGGGTGCACGCCTCATCCGTCTGGCGGCCAATCGCAATCAACCTGCGGCGCAATATCGCCTCGCCAAATTATATGAATCCGGAACAGGTATTGCCAAAGATCCGATCACGGCGCGTGAATTAATTGAACGCGCAGCCCGCGGCGGCAACCGGATCGCGATGCATGATTTGGGAAATTATCATGCTTATGGCCAAGGCGGACTAGATCGGAATATGGCCGAAGCCTTGGATTGGTTTACAAAGGCGGCCGAACGCGGTGTCGTGGACAGCCAGTTCAATGTTGCCTTCCTCCGCGAAGGCAATGAGGGCGTTCCAGCAGATATTGAGACCGCGCTTTTCTGGTACCATATTGCCGCCCGTCAAGGCGACCAAGGCGCACCGGACAGGATCGCCATTTTAAGCGAACAACTCGACGCCGCGACAAATGCCGATGTCAAATCCCGCGCGGATCGGTTTAATCCGAAACCCGTCGATGAAGCCGCAAATGGTGTTTTCCGGGATGTGCCATGGGCCAAGACGGCCACGAATAAAAACACAATTAAATCCGTTGAAATCGTTCGCGTGCGCAATGCTCAAACCATGCTGGGCGCTTTGGGTTATGAAGTCGGGACGCCTGACGGGATTGCCGGATCTAAAACCCGCAACGCTGTGAAATCCTTTGAAGCTGTCAATGGCATGCCTGAAACCGGACAAATTACGGATGAGTTGATCCGAAAGTTAGAGATAGCGGCAGGCGCATAAACTCTGGCGGTTTAGACGGGCTTCGGTCATATCGAATGACATGGCGGATGTGCGGATTATAAAAGCGGAAACGAAAGCGGATATTGCCGCGGTCCGCGATCTCTTCCTTGAATATCTCGGATTTGTTGAACGCTATCTTGGGCAGGATTTATCCTTTCAAGGTACGGAAAAAGAATTCGCGGATTTCCCGCAAACTTATGACGCTTTGTTTCTGGCAAAGCTCGATGGCGAGCCCGTCGCGGCCTGCGGATTAAAGCCATTTAAACCCGGCATTTGCGAATTAAAACGGCTCTATTGTCGGCCTGCGGCACGGGGGCACAATCTGGGATTAAAGCTCAGCCAAGCCACTGTGGATAAAGCGAGAGCGCTCGGATATGAAACCATGTATCTGGACACAGATCACGGACTCATCCACGCCAATAAAATTTATGAAAAATTGGGCTTCCGCGACATTGAGAAATATAATGATAATCCCATGGATA
>CAYZGF010000167.1:2038-5221 GCA_964477595.1 uncultured Algimonas sp. | reverse complement strand
AGCCTTTTGTCAAGAAACGCTATACAATTCATGGATCGGCGAAGGTTGAAAATGTTGAAGGTCAAAAAACACTGGTCTTCTCAGAGGATTTCAAAACGAAAAACGGACCCGACCTAAAAGTGTATTTGAGCAAGTACCCTATCGCATCGCTTTCAGCTCAAGACGTAGACGGAAGTGCTGTCCGTCTCTCTGTGCTGAAATCCCATCGCGGGTCGCAAAGCTATAATATCCCTGAAAACATTAATCTCGAAGACTATGAAAGCGTCGTCATTCAATGTGAAGCTTACACCGTACTATGGGGTGGGTTTGACCTTTAGGCATTTGCGCGTAAACCTGTCACATGGTTATGCGCTCACAACTTGTTTCTCACCGTTTTCGCGGTTTTTCCGATCATGAGAATACGATTATAGGCTTAAATGCCGCGCTGGATTTTGGCGTGGATCAGGTCGAATTTGATATTCGTGTAGCCCGATGCGGAACACCTCTGATTTATCACGATGAGTCGGCAAAGACAGCCACTGGGAAGCCTGTTCACATTTGTGATGTGATGGCCCGTGATCGTGGCAGCCTTGGTGGGACCTTTGCGCATATGCCCACGGCCGAAGCGTTGTTCGAAGCTGCTGCGAAACATTCAAATAAGGCCAAGCTACTGATCGACATGAAAGATGCCGGGTTTGAAGACATGCTTGTGTCGTTGGCTCAAGCCAATCGCCTCACCGACAGAATCGTCTGGGTCAGCTGGTTACCTGAAACGCTTTATGCGATCCGCGATTTGCTACCGGACGCGGAGCTGACGCTTTCCCACTGGTGTAAAAATCCAAATGCGGGCGTACGAAAATTGCACGAAGTCTATGAAGCACGAGATGGACGTATCCCTCGCCCGCCTCGCAAACATGTTTTGGGCGAAAGATCAGGCTGGTTTGTGGACGGCCCCTTACAGGGTGAAATGCGAGAGCTCGTCCAAAATGTTTGCGTGCCTGCAACCATGGTCACCCGCGAATTGGTCAAAGACTATCAAGCTGACGGGATTGGGGTTTCGGCGTTTTCTTATGTCACACGTGAGGGGTTAGACGCCGCAGAAAAAGAACTTGGCCTGGATGACTACTTTATTGATGCAAAAGTCGTCTTCGACAGTTTCAGCTAGTCATTGGCCGGGCGATAAGGATCGGACTCATCGGGATTACTGTGTTGGTCGGGACCGGATTCTTCTGTCGGAATAGCGTATCCGCCCGTCAGCCATTGACCTAAATCCAAATCAGAACAGCGCTTTGAACAAAAGGGCTTGAACCCCTCAATCACGGGGTTGCGTTTGCAATAGGCGCATCTACTCATCGGTCGGCTTTCACGTCCACAGCATTGCCCGTGACCAATTTAAAACGCGCCCCGATGCGATCCGTAACCTCAGCCTTCCAATCGAATGGCGCCTCGCTCAGCCAGTTTTCGATCTCAAGCGTGACAATCAATTCTAACTGCGCACCGGGAGAGACACCAGCCTCACGCGTAAGACGCCTTAAAGCGCGGATGCTATGCGTTTCGAGTGTTGGCTCACCGAATTTCGTATTCAGCAAATCATCCAGCGATAAATCAGGTTTCGCCCGTGTCATCTCAATAACGCCAAACCGCGAGAGCGAATTAAACTTGGTCACGTTTGGATCTGCTTCACAGGCCGCTTCGAATATGCGTTCCAGTGTCTTGCGCTGTTTGGGTTGGCGTAAATTTGGGAAATCAATGACAACCAACCCACCTAATCCCCGCAAGCGAAGCTGAGATGCCAGCAACTTAGCGGCTTCATTCGCCGCAGCCGCTGCAGAAACAGCCGAACCCTTATCAACGTCCACGGCCAATAAAGCTTGTGTCTGTTCCATTGTGATTGAGCCACCACCTGGAAGAGCCAATGACGTTTCACAGGCGCAATCAATCGCATTCACTGCGGCCTCATCAAATGAGAGAGCGGGAAAACGTCGAAGAAGCCGTTCCTTCAAACTGAGCTTTTTGATTAAACCCGGCTTGGCTTCACTTTCTGCGATATAGCGCAGTGTCGCGCCTTTAGGTCCGATCTGTGACCTCAGAATGCTGACCTCAACGGCCTGACCTTCAGTCAGTTTCGGCATGTCTCTCTGCGCAGCAAAGGGCAGTAAGGCAGGCGCTGCACTGGAGCCAATATCAACCCACGCCCCGGCAACAGATGGATCAACGCTCGTCACACGGCCGGTATAATGATCACCGGCTCGAGGCGCCGTCTTCCATGGTCTATCGACGTGCAGTTCAACAAGACGACGGCCCTCATAGATTGCGGCACGGTCTTCGCCGACGGCATGTTCTATAACGGCTCGGCGCTTCATGAGCAGGCCGCGAGGATTAGGTTTCGCGTTTCATATACGGGCAACCCCACAACCCCGGTATAAGAGCCTGAGATATGGTGGATATAAGCGCCTGCTAAACCTTGAATGCCATAGCCGCCTGCTTTTCCATCCCATTCACCGCTGTCGAGATAAGTAGAAATTTCTGTTTCGCTGAGACGTTTCATCTTGAGCCGCGTTTCTGAGACGCGGGACCGCATATGTCCAACCTCATCGATAACGGCGACGCCTGTGAAAACACGGTGACTGCGCCCTGAGAGCAGACGCAAACAGTCTTCGGCAGATTGGCGCGTTTCAGTTTTAGGGAGAATTCGACGCCCCACACCTACAACTGTGTCGGATGCGAGAATGATTTGGCCGGCATGTTCAGATGCGACCTTCTGTGCCTTTTCACAGGCTAAACGCAACGCATGCGGACGCGGAAGCTCCCCATCAATAGGGTCTTCGTTAATATCGGCGGGAATAATCTGCGCGGGGGTAAGCCCGATTTGCGCGAGAAGGTCGCGTCGGCGCGGGCTGGCACTCGCCAGGATGAAGGGTTTCATCCCGGAAAAATTACTTAAAGCGGTATGTGATCCGACCTTTGGTCAAATCATAGGGAGTCATCTCAACGGTGACATGATCTCCGGCCAGAACGCGAATACGGTTCTTCCGCATACGTCCGGCAGTGTGGGCAATAATCTCGTGATCGTTCACGAGTTTCACGCGGAATGTCGCATTGGGGAGGAGTTCCATAACCTCACCCTCAAATTCCAATAGTTCTTCTTTAGCCAAGTGTAATCCTTCTAATCGGCGTCGTGTCTGGCCGCTATATAGGTGGATT
>CAYZGF010000167.1:0-1938 GCA_964477595.1 uncultured Algimonas sp. | reverse complement strand
CCAAATTCACGGGCCAATCGGGCATCAATATTGGACCGAATGGCCCTGTAGTTATTGAGAAGTGCCCGGACATCCAGAGACCCTTCTCCCGGATTTGGGACGGCCCAAAGCTCTATTTCGGGATGATCCTCGCCGAGGACAGCCTCGGCGCCCGCCTTTGCACCTGCTGTAAAAGCGATAATTCGGTCGAATGACTCATGTTGGATATCCTCAACCGCCAGAGGCTCATGCTCAGACATATCGACTCCAATTTCTTTCATGATTGAAAGCATGAAATCATTTGGATCATCCGGTGTCAGCCCGCAGCTTTTAACATAAACTTTATCGCCTAAGCGTTTGCGCAATAAGCCTTCTGCCATAGGTGAACGGACAGAATTAAGCTGACATATAAATAGAACATTCATTGCACAGTCCGCCTATGCAAAGCGCAAATCAGCGTAAATAATCGACGCGATGTATTAAACTCAATCTCGACTTGATTGCGCAATGAGTCCGTCAACATACGCGACCCCTCATTGTGAAGTCCTCTACGTCCCATATCAATCGCCTCAATTTGCGCAGACGTCGCCGTTCGAATGGCGTTATGGTAGCTCTCGCAAATCATGAAGTAGTCTTTGATCACCCGCCTAAAGGGTACCAGTGATATAGTATAAGTCCCGCGAGGGGAGCCATTGGTGCGCGCCACTTCAAACGCCAGTCGTCTCCCATCCTGCAAACTCAGACGCAAAGTGTAAGGTCCGCGCTCACTGTCTAATGGACGAAACTCGTTCTCCTCCAACAAATCGAAAACGGCTACGCGACGTTCATGTTGCATCTCAATTGACGCAACGGGCAAGCTGTCTTCATCAATATGAAGCTCTGCAATGTAGTGATTTTCGCTATCCGTCATGTTTGGGGATACGCTTCGTTGGGCGTGGGTCACCACGATCAGCCAAAGTAAGATCAATGCCTTCAACAGCGATACGCAACGTTCCGCCACCTGCAAGTTTTAGAAAGAACCGTCCTGCCGGACTATCATCAGGCATAAATTCCAGGCCGAGGATCACGGCAAACGCTTCCTGCTTATCCTGCGCAACACCTTGACTACTCACGGACATAACGCCGTCAAACCGTAACCCGCACTCAATCCGTTGAGGCTTACTGTCTTCGTGCATGTAGCGCGACAGGCGCAGCGTGAAACTACGCCCATTAGCGTCAAAACGGGTTTGACCAATCTGGAAAATCGAATCCTGAATGGCGCTGGCAATGACTTCAATGTCAGATGCCTCTGAAGCGCGTAATTTTAACTCAGTCATCTTTCTGCCTCGAAATCCGTGCGCCGCACCGTTCCAACTTACCTTCAATATCCTCAAACCCACGGTCAAGGTGGTAAACTCGGCTAATATGTGTTTCGCCTCGCGCCGCCAAGCCTGCATTGATCAAACAAGCCGAAGCGCGAAGATCGGTTGCCATGACAGGTGCAGCCCGAAATTCTTTGACCCCGCGCACAATCGCTTCCCGCCCTGTCACCGTAATATCCGCGCCCATACGGGCCAATTCCGGACAATGCATGAAACGGTTTTCAAAAATATTCTCACGAACAATGGAAACCCCATCTGCCAGGCACATGAAGGCCATAAATTGCGCCTGCAGGTCAGTCGGGAAACCCGGATATGCCATCGTGTCCACATCCACCGGCTTGGGACGCCCGCCGCCGCGTTCAATCAGCACGGAGGTTTCGTCCAAAGACACCTTCGCTCCAGCCTGGGCAATCAGAGGCCATAGCGACCCCAAATGGTCTGAGCGAATGTTTTTGAGACGAACAGACCCGCCAGCTGTGGCCGCGGCCAAGGCATAGGTACCCGCTTCTATCCGATCAGGTACGACGGCATATTTAACGCCCGACAAACGCTCAACGCCTTGGATTCTGACTTCAGAACGCCCTGCCCCCATTATCTT
>CAYZGF010000166.1:0-5239 GCA_964477595.1 uncultured Algimonas sp. | reverse complement strand
TTGGGTCTACGCTGTCTAAGCAGAAAACATTCACGCCGTAATGATCCGGCGCAGCCTGTTTTCTGTGGAACGTATAAATGCCGCAGGTCTTACAAAAATAATGACGGGCAATTTGCGTGTTCCAGCGATATTCGCTGACGGTCTTGTGAGGTGATAAAAGTCGAAAATCATCTTCATGCACTTTCACCATCACCGCATTTTTCTTCACGCAAAGCGAACAATCACATGTCGTGAGCTCGGCCAGATCATTGGTAATTTCAAACTGAACATCACCGCAATGACAGGAACCTTTATATTTATTCAAAGCTCGACTCTACAATCGGCGTGAGCGTTTGGGTGATTTTTTCTCTTGCGCCTTCCGTTTCAACATATCGATAATACTCGAATATGCCGGATTGGCTCCATGCCTCCGCGGACAGAAAAGTCGTGAATGGAATTTCATACATATCCGCAAGCATGAAAACAGAAACATCACCGACAGTGAATCGCGGGTGCGGTCCGGGCGAACTATTGATTAAATCGACAGGCTCTGTATTCGTAATTTGCGACACTAAACACATGGCGACTTGCTCTTCGCCAGCACGCGAAAAGACAGAGTAATAATCCCCCTGTACGCTGACCCCATGCTTCAATGGTGTCTCTTTTATACCTTTAATAAGGGATATGCAGTCTTCATCAGAAAGCGTTTCTTCAGCTTCGCAGCCAATCAACACAGCAGACGTTAATATGAGGCCTGTTAGAAGCGTCTGCTTGCAAATTGAACTACGCCTGAGCACGATCACCGACCATAAGGCGGACGAGGCTTCCATTGGCCTTAAAGGTCAGGACAAATAAATAAGCGCTCAAAAACAACATACCGCCGAAAAAGGCGAACACGGCGAGGCCCAGGCCTTTGGCGGAAAATTTATTTCGCCAAGCTGTCCACAGCGCTGACAGCGCGAGGAACCACATAAAATCAAAGTTAAATTGTCCGGGCCACGCCATGGTTTTCATATCGCCAAAGAAAACCGGCAGCAGATTCAGTCCGTGGTTGGAGATCGTGATTCCCGTATAGATCAGAATAGTTAGAAATGCTGCGACTAGAAAAATTCTGAAAACCGTCATTTGTTCTGCCTAAAACTTAAATCCACCCTGCACAAAAACGCTGGTCGCCCGTTGGTCCAGCGTGGTCGGCACGCCGCCTACGAGGCCTTGTACGTCGCGGTCCACATATTGAACGCCCGTGCCGAGGGTGAATTTGTCAAAATCATAAGTGATCCCAAATGTGCCCTGATCAGACGTTAGGCCAACATTATCGTCTTCCGCATGGCCATAGCCGAGCGTGAAGCCGAGCTTGCCGGGCTTCCATGTCAGCCCCGCATCATAAGCGGTGTAATCACCCGCCAGCAATCCATTGTTGGATTGCAGGTAAGACCCGCCCAGCGTCCAATCGCCATATTCAAATTCGAGGCCTGCGCCGTAGCTTTCCAGATCATCCAGCCCGGCAAAGCCGGAAGCTTCCGACCCGCGTGCATAGGTGCCCGTAAGTTCAGCTTTCAACCCATTTTCAAATGTCCTGTCGAGCGCGAGGCCGACTTCCAGGACATCTTCGATTTCAGGCTGGAGAACGCCGGTGATGTTTTTACCGTTACAATAATCCACGCCGCAAACATCTGCATCGAGTGCGTAGGACACGCCGAGTTGTACGCCCAGACCGATTTGGTCTCCGAGCAAGCGCGGTGAAGTATAGGTGATTTTCTCGGCAAAGCCTGACGCGTCATTGACCGTCTTCACACTGTCATAGCCTGTATAATCGACGGGCGAATTTGACGCGCCCACGGCGAGCAGTGTCGGTGCGCCAAGCGAGAAGAGATAGGCCGCCCCATCATCCCGTCCAATTGTCACGTCACCATAGGCGGAACGGAGGAAAAGATGTGCAGACTCAATGGCGACTTGGGCGTCTTCCGCAATGTCTTCACCAACACTGTAAAAACCGGATGTGTGACCGCGCAATCCAGCCGTTGTACCGGAGCATCCAACCGCACCGGGTGGGCAATCGGGCAGGCGTCCGCCAAAGCCGCGGCGATAGCCGTCATATTGGGCCCGCGCGCCAAGGGCCACGCCATATTCCAGACCGCCTTGGGTGATGGCGCTCAGCTCGACCTCAATCTCTGCATCCGCGATTTCATCATCTGACCAGCCATCTTCGGGGCCAAGCTGGTTTGGCGGTTGTTCGCGATAGGTCGCCGCCCCGCCCAATGTCAGCTTTCCGCGAATAAGCGTGGCAATATTATCCAAACCCAGACGCTGCGCCCAGCTTTGGGGTTGTTGCGGCGCTGGCGTATAGGGACCCCCGGGATAAGGTGCACCCGTCGGGGGCAAGCCCGTTGGCGGAGTGGAAGATTGATATCCCGGCACATAGCCTTGGGGCGCGTAGCTGTTTTGCGAAGGCGGGGTCTGATAACCGGGCGTTTGATAAGCGGGCGGTGTTGGGGCCGTTTGCGGCTGACTTTCCCAAGCTTGGGGGCGCTGGCCGGACCTAGGCGCGTAAGGGCTGCCGGAGGTCGGCGCGGAATAGCTCGGTTGGCCCTGAATTTTTGTTTGCGTCTGGGTTTGCGGCGGAACGGGCGAGCCGAAATCAGGGGCTTGCGCAACAGATCGTGTCGGCGGACGGGACGGCGTATATCCGGTCGGCGGCGTGGCAGATCCCGCTAGCGCCTGTCCATTATATTGCGGCTGGGCAGGTGCGGCCGCACGTCCTCCAAAGGTCTTTGGCGGGGTTGCGGTCGAATAAGACGGCAGAGCCGTAGAGCGACGCGGACGTGTCACAATCGGCGCATCCGCAGAGGCCGGGATAGCCGGAGCTTGATAAGCCGGCGCCTGACCAATGGGCGCCTGATAGGCAGGCGCTTGATAAGTCGGTGTCACTTGCGGCGCTGCGGGCTGTTGCTCCCAAGCCTGCGTCCGGTTTTTCTTCGCAAAGGGCGAGCTGGACTGCGCCGTCGCCAAGCCCATCCCGGCCAAAGCGATGATGGCGAGCGGAGCTCCCGTTAGTAAAATGCGCTGTAAAGCCATGCAGACAACCCGGAAATTCAAAATAATTGACGTCGTGTTAACCTTTGCCGTGCGTCGCCCTAAAAAAGGGTTAACGCGCATTTACCATAGCTGAAAATACGCCGGAATCTCTCTCGGAAGCGAATTGCCCGCGAAATCAGCGGAAATCTTGCCGCAAATTTATGAAACCGAGCCTAGTCGTGAGGCCCGTTGCGGTTTAAGGACGTTCCAACTGTTAGACAGATTTGCATTTGGGATGTCCAAGAGATGACTTTTAAAACCGCTATTGCCGCCGTTCTGGCCACGACTGTCCTTTTGGGCGGCTGTGCGTCCAAGTCTAAATCAAATGGCGCGAATTTGACCGCCGCACCAAATTTGGGTGTGAACAGCTATTTATGGCGCGCCTCTTTGGAAACGCTCGAATTTATGCCTTTGGCCCAAGCCGATACATTTGGCGGCGTCCAGATTTATGATTGGTACTCCAATCCCGCCGTTCCAACTGAGCGCTTCAAAGCCACAGTCTATATTTTGGATTCCGGCCTTCGCGCGGATGGGTTGAAAGTCTCCATCTTCAAGCAAACCCAAACTGTCGGCGGGTGGCAAGACGCCAATGTGGACGGCGACACGTCCCGTCAAATTGAAAATTCAATTCTGACCCGCGCACGCGAGCTTTACATCGCGACCGAAGACGCCCGGTAAGATTTGAACGGGCGCGGAAAATCTAATCAAAGCTCGCCCGACTCCGGGGGTGACCACGATTCAGGTCGGGACACGCAAATTGTTCTCGAAACACTCAACGCTTTTCTGGATGCATCCACATTGGATGCGCTTTGGGCCGTCTTTATAGAGTTCGCAAATTCCATGGATATGGATTTGCTGTCTTACCACCATCAAAGCCCGGCCTTCGCCCCCAGCCATGATAATGTCGTCTTTCGAACCCACGGCTTTCCAGACGGCTGGGTCGACCATTATGTGCAAAAACGGCAACATCAAACCGATCCGATCACGCAAGTCTTTTCGACCCGGGTCAGACCCATGCTTTGGAGCGAAGTCGACAAGATTGTCCCGCTGACTCCACCACAAACGGCCTATTTGAATGACCTGCGCAGTTGGTTGAAAGGCGATGGTCTGGGTCTGCCGGCCTTTGGCCCGGGCGGTCGATTGGGTTATATCGGAATTGGTCGGACAGATCGTAATCTGGAGGACCTCAGCGCGTCCAATCTGAACCGCATTCACTGGACAGCCCAAAATTTTCACATGCGCTGGTGTGAAGTTGCGCTTCTGCAAATGCCCAAAGATTTTACGCTGACCGAACGCGAGCTCCGCATTTTAAAAAGTATGGGTCATGGAAATAGTGATGAAGTCATTTGCGGCATTGTCGGGGCCTCCAAAGACTCCGTGAAACAATCCATCCGTAAAATTATGAGCAAGATGGGCGTGTCTGACCGCCCGTCAGCGGTTCTGCGCGGCGTCGGCGCCGGATTGTTAAATCCGGAGAGTGTCGTCGTTTAAGCGCTAGAAAATCGAGACATCTTAGCGAACTCTTGTGACACGCCAGAATATGGTTGCGCATAATAATGAGAGTGGCACGGTTATGATAACCCACGGTATTAAGTTGAATACCAACATCTCAAAAGTAATCTCAACGAAGCCCACATCAGCTTGCGATGAATTATACCCACCGCCCGTGAGATCGACAAATAAAGCAAGGCAGACGCAGAAAATTAATACCGCGCCAATATGTACAACTGTCGCGCTAAGCATCCCTGAAATCGCAGAGCTTCGCCAAAGTCCCCGTTTAATTTGAGAATCTATTTTTTTTAGCCTCCGGCAAGCCATCCAAGCGGCCAAAGGCGTACCTAAAATGAAGCACGCCACTGTAGGTCGGGTCACGTAGTGATGTGATCTTACTAGGTACTTATACTGCTCATAAACCATCAAATCATAGATGATAAAACCTAGACCTATAAACCCTAGCATCATGGGTAAAATACAGGCGGCTATCGCACCGCGTATCATTCTTGTGTCGTGATCAGTTTCCATAATATCTCCGGCTGACAAGTCTTTATGAAATACCTATTGATATTGTGTTGATGATAGGGTGTTGTCTTGGCGCATTCTTAGCCCCCTCAACCACACTTCCCTCTTTCAGCCTGCCCTGCATCTGCTATAGGTCGCGCTTACATTTCATTGTTTCTTGTGACGC
>CAYZGF010000165.1:0-5260 GCA_964477595.1 uncultured Algimonas sp. | reverse complement strand
GGATGATGGCACACTCTTCAATGAAGGTGAGTTTATCGACAGTGGATGGCGTCCAACAGCGGCAGGTGTCGTTGGTGCGGAACTGGCTGTCGGTCCACGCGGTGCGATCGGCGTTGAAACGGGATTGCGCTGGCGTGATAATCTGAAAGCCAATTCAGGCGGTGATGACCGTCTGTCTATCCCGGTTAAACTCCGCGGACGTCTCGCTTTCTAAATTTGCTGACAATAAGTCTTTCAAAACCCGGCTTTTAAAGTCGGGTTTTTTTTATGCGCGTAATTCAATTCCACCCGGTTTGGCCCCGGCTTTGCAACACCCTTGTTGAAGATAACGGATGACTGCGGCGATTGTGCCAATCCGGAACAATAAGGGTGAAAACCATGCGACTTCTTTTGCTCGGCACAGCCGCTATAGCGCTCTCCGGATGCTCATTTCTTGGGCTCGGTGGCCAAAAAGACTATTCAAACTACAACCAACACACAGGCTATTATGGTCAACAGCCTGTCCAGCACACGGCCCCTAAATCTCAATGTCATTCGGGTAATTGCCTCGCGCGTTGGAACCTCGAAGGTGGCGTCGGACCAAGTTTCGCAGCCGGGAAGAACATCATCACGGCCAGCCGAACAAATGAAAACCCGAATACGGATTTCAACTCCATCTCATTTGGCGACGCTTATGATACGGGTATTCGCGCAGAATTGGGCGGGTCCTATGCCTTAGCCCCGAATACCAAAGTCTCTCTCTTGGGTCACTATGAGCGGGCCGAGAGCGACGGGGCTCAAGATTGGGGCACAATTGGTGATGAAACACTAACAGGTGCGCTGACGGATTATAAATCCTACGGGGCAGAAATTGGCCTTCGCCAATATTTCCAACCTGTCAACGGCGTGATTTTTGACAGCGTCCGTCCTTATGTCGAAGCACGGGCCGGGGCCAGCCGTGTCGCTGATATCGGCGTTGTAAACACACAACTCGGTGGCGAGGCATTTAGCGAGACCGAAGTCCCGCTTTATAGAGATAGCTGGGTCGGCACAGCCGCTGGTTTGGTCGGTGTGGAAACGCCTATTGCAAAATATACGACGATCGGACTTGAAACAGGTGTTCGTTTTCAGGGCGGGTTAAAATCCGATAACTCAGTCCTGTCTGCAGGCTCACCGCTCGGAGGTCTGAATAACAACCGCGGACGTGTTTCCGTGCCAGTCACATTGCGCGGTCGCTACCGCTTCTAATCGCCTACCCCTATCTGGGGGCAAATAGGGGCTGCCCGCCGACCCGGTCACATTTTGGGACCAGGCTCGGTGGGTTTTTTTATGGGCGATCCTGATGGCTTAGGGAGTCGTCGGGCTCGCGGGTAGGGATTGTGCCAGACGTTGCTTCTCGTCAAAAATAAAGCGCTCAATTTGCTTTTCGAGAACATCTAGTGGGATGCCACCATTTGATAAGACGGCATCATGAAATGTCCGAATATCAAAATCATCACCCAGAGACGCTTTGGCTTTCGCGCGGAGCTCCAGGATTTTCAATTCGCCGATTTTATAAGCCAAGGCTTGACCGGGCCAACTGATATAGCGTTGGACTTCGGTTTTAATATTATGGGGTGCGAGGGCTGAATTTTCCAAGAAACAGGCCTCGGCCTCTTCGCGGGTCCACCCTTTCCAATGTAGACCTGTGTCGACGACTAAGCGGCAGGCTCTCCACATTTCATAAGATAGCTGTCCAAAACGCTCATAGGGCGTCTTATAAATCCCCATCTCACCGGCTAATTTTTCCGCATAAAGGCCCCAGCCTTCACCAAAGGCATTTGGGTAAAGGCTTTGCCGAAATTTCGGCAAGTTTTTCAGTTCTTGCCCGATGGCAATTTGCATATGATGGCCTGGCACACCTTCATGCGCGGTCAGTGCGGGCAGATTATAGAGGGGGCGGTTGGGCAGATTATATGTGTTGACGACATAATTTCCGGCCTGTCCGCGTTCCGGATTGCCGCTGAAATACCGACCTGTGGTATAGGTTTTTTCAATCTCTTTTGGCACCGGAATCACGCCGTAAGACAGGCGCGGCAATGTTGCGAAATATTCCGGCATTTTGCCGTCAAGCTGCTTGGCAAGATAGCTGGCATGCATCAACAATTCTTCACGTGTCTTGGCGTAAAATTGCGGATCGGTACGCAGGAAGTTTAGAAACTCCGCAAAGCTGCCTTCAAAACCGACCTCTGCGATGACCGCATCCATTTCGCCGCGAATACGGGCGACCTCTGACAGACCAAGTTCGTGAACTTCATCCGGGCTGATGTCCAATGTTGTGAAAAAGCGCGTCACGGCGCGGTAATATTCACGCTCGCCCTCACTATTGCCCAACCCTGCCGTGATGCGGGCCGCCGTCGCATATTCGTCGCTCATAAATGTTGCCAGATCACGATAGGCCGGGATAACGGCACTTTCCATCGCTGCCGTCCCCAATGCACGTAAGCGGGCCTGATCCGCTTCAGACACAGAGTCCGGGAAAGCTTTAAAGGGGGCAAATAATGGATGTGATCCGGCAGAGGTTTCCGCCATATCATCAATCATATCCTGAATGCCGGGCAGGATTTCGCTGCTGGCTGTGAAGTTTGTTTGAACGCCGCGGCGCATATTTTCTTTAGCTTGCGCAAAATATCGCGGCAAACGGGTCAGTCTCGCGGCATAAGCTTCATAATCTTCAGTTTTTTTGAAATCCGTCTGACGGACGACGAAGGACAACTGATTGAAAAATCCGCTGTCATTTGTGAACGGAACACGGGCCGTATCAAAAGGGGCCAATCGCTGACGTTGAGTCAAAACAAAACCCAATAGATCATAATTCAGGCGATCTTCCGTTGTCATCGGCACGGCGGATAAGGCCGCGTGGCGGGCCAGAAACCCGGTGGTCATCGCGTTTTGCGCGTCAATGGCCTCAGGCGAAATATCCGGTAATTGCTTTAGGGCTTCGCGGTCGCCTTCTTGGCCACGGCGATAAATATCACGTTGCAGTTCGGCCGCTTCAAAGTCTGAAATCAAAAGGTCGAGTGAGTCTTCATTCTGACACGTGATCTGACCATCAAGCTCAATGACGGTTCCGCCGGGGCAGGTCGCCGCAATATCAATTTGCGCAAAAGCCGGTGCGGAAACGCTCAACAGAAGACAGGGGAGAAGAGATCGCATCATTTTGCTGCCTTTTCCATCGCATTGGCTAAAGTCACGTCTTTATCCGTCACACCGCCCGCATCATGGGTCGTCAGGGTCACATCAACGCGGTTGTACACATTGAACCATTCCGGATGATGATCCATTTTATCGGCGATGATCGCGATGCGGGTCATCCAACCGAAGGCCTGTGCGAAATCTTCAAAGCGGAAGACTTTCGTGATGAAATCATCACCGCCTGTCCATCCGTCCAGCGTTTCTGCCACCTCTTTGGGATCCAGAACTGTCATAAATACCCACTCTCTTTTCAATTCCCCGCTTGGCTTCTGGCGTTTTGTCAGCGTGATTCCAAGTCCGGTTTTCAGTTTTACGCCCAACCGGCGGGATACTCAGCCTTTATTCATCAAAAATAGTGTTTTGCCACAATTGAGCCATAATTAAGGCTCTGTTTACCATAAATGGCTTTGTGGGGAGGCGGACATCGCAAAACGAACACAGAATGACCGCAGATGCGCCGTCGCTTCGCCCCGGCATATGACCTATAGGCAGGTCGATGACCTTCCTGTCCCATATCTTCAAATGTCTGACCCTTCTGGCGATTTGTGTCATCGTAGTGATGAGCCTGCGCCCGTCCGTGTCGATGGGTGGCATCGCGCATATCGACAAGGTTTTGCACTTCGCTGCCTATGCGGGTTTAGCTGGCTTGGCGCGTCTGGGATGGCCAAAGCTTTGGGGCGGTTGGATATTTCTGATCTTCGCTATTTTGGGCATCGCCATAGAAATCGCTCAACACATGATGAATGTTGGACGAATGGGCTCGCTCGGAGATGTCGCCGCCAATCTGATCGGCGCGGCCCTTCCGCTTATTCTTTTTCATATTTTCTGGACACGACACCACCGCTAAGACGGAGACTAACATGCGCCGCGTAATCGCCACTTCATTGACTGCCATTGTAATGGGAGGCGCGGGAGCGGCCTTCGCAGGTGGCCCAACCTCTTTTCCGTCCGCCTTACCACCCGTGGCAAATCCCGGCGAATGCTATGCGCAAGTCAAAATTCCGGCACAATATTCAACGGGCTCACAAACAGTCACTAAAGCTGATGGTTTCGCCGCGCTGGACGTGACTGAACCGCAGTTTCAGCGCCGCACCGAAACGATTATGACGAAGGAACCCAGCACGCGTTATGTCGTGCGACAGCCCAGCTACCGCAGTGTCAGTGAACGCATTCTCACGCGCCCCGGTCATGATATTTTGTCTGTGTCCGATCCGCAATTCTCAACCGTGACGGAAACACTCCAAACCAGTGCGCCGCATTTGGTTTGGAAGCGCGGCAATCCGGGTGAGCTGCAAAGACAGGGCTATGTCATCCACTCAACCGCTGATGGGCGTTTGCGGGCACCCGCTGGATCCGGTGGATATCAGGGCGGGTCTTACGCCACCACACAAAGCGGCGGCGACAGCTGCGGCCCGATGTGCGAGATTTGGTGCCTCGTCGAAGAACCCGGTACATCCGTGACAACATCACGGCGTGTTTTGACAGCCCCGCCACGCGTCATCCGAACGCCTGTCGCCCCGCAATATAAGACCATCATGAAACAAGTCGTCGCGGACCCCGGCGGCGTGGAAGAAATTCCCGTCCCCGCCGAATATGCGTCCGTCGAAGTCGAGGCCCTCGTGCGTCCATCAGAAGCCTATGAAGTCAATATTCCGCCGGTGATGGGACAGGTTCAGACGAAAGAACTGGTCAGTCCCGAACGTTATGAATGGCGGCGGGTTCTGTGCCAGCCCGGCACGGGAACAATCCGGTCAGGCAGTTCCTATCAGTCACACTCTTATTCCGGATCAACATCCGGCTATCAGGGCAGCTCGCACACAACAGGCACTTTGGCAGGCGGCGCAACGACGTCATATGGAACGACGACAACAGGCTCAGGGTATTACGGCACGGAAAATTATCCTGCCTATCAAAGACGAGGTCCACAGCGCACGCGTCGATAGGACTTTCGAAGCAGAGAGCGTTATTCCTCCAACGCGTCGGCGACGCCTGAAAGTGCTGCCGCAAAAACGGGTGCGCTGAAATTTTCGAGATCATTGATGCCTTC
>CAYZGF010000164.1:0-5281 GCA_964477595.1 uncultured Algimonas sp. | reverse complement strand
CGATATCTGCGCCGGCCTCTTGCAGGGCGAGGACTTGGCCGACCGTCGCCTCGACATCATGGGTCAGCGTGTTGGTCATGGACTGCACCGCGATGGGCGCGTCGCCGCCGACCTCGACTTTGCCGACTTTGATCTTGCGGCAGGCGCGACGTTCAATCGTGCGCCACGGGCGAATGGAATTAATGTCTGTTGGGGTACCGCTCATGCGCTGGCTATAGCGCGGAGCTGCGGCGGCGGAAAGGCGAGATTACGGTCTTTCGGAGGTCGGGAGGTCGCGGGAGAGTGTCAGACCCGCTATCGGTTCCCCGACTTCGCCCAAAGGTCCGATCAGGCGCGTGCCGTCATACAGGTCCACTGCGCCCGCATCGCGGACAGAGACGGAATATCCCGCCGTGGTCGGGCCTTGCCAGGTCTCGCCTGTTGTGAAAATCCGGCTGACTTCGACTGTGCCGGCCACGTCGCGGATTTCGATCCAGCTGGGCGAGGTTGTGCGCAAGGTGAAGAGGCCTGTCTTCATCACAGGGGTTGCAGGTTCAGCCGCCGTATATTGCGCCGCAATCTCGACAATCGGGGTCGGCGTGGCAACGGCGGTCGATTGCGTCCCGTACCAAACGCCGATCATCAGGGCGACACTGGCAACAGAGAGCGCGGAGACAAAGCCGCGCGGCAAACGCCAATGGCGGCGTAAAATCACATGCGGTGCATCGCGCAAGGGCACGCCCGTCAATTCGACATCGGCTTTATATTCTTTCACCGCAACATCGCCGTCCATCCCCAGCGCTTTGGCATAGGTGCGGACAAAGCCGAGCGTATAGCCAATGGCGGGCAAAGCGCCCTCATCCAGTGTTTCAATCGCGTGCAGATAGTCTTGGCGGATATTCGTCATCTCGGCCATGTCAGACAGGCTCAGGCCAAAGCGGTCCCGTCGCGCAGACAGGCGCGCGCCAAGATGATCCGAACTCCGGATATTATGTGTTTCTGCTGCTTTCATCCCACCCGAGCTTATACGCGAGCGCCCCTTGATTTATCGTTAACGAATCAAATGTTTGGGGTCGAGTCATTATGTCATTTCGCTCATCTGCGTTAGCTTGCGTTCATGTTAGGTGACAGATGTCTGTTCACGGACTATGAGGCGCGCATGAATTTTAAGCTTTTGCACTCTCGCCGCGCCGCACCTTGGGTGGCTCTCGCATTATCGGGCGGGTTGTTGGTCGGGGCGTGGATTTTCCAATATGGCTTCGGCTACCTCCCCTGCACCATGTGTTATTGGCAGCGTCACGCGCATAAGGCGGTTTTGGCGCTGGCCGCGCTCTGGCTGGTCCTGCGTGCGATTGGGGTTGAGGCCGCAGAGATGCTGCGCTGGGCCGTGGTGCTGGCGCTGCTGGTGAGTTTCGGATTGGCCGCGTGGCATGTCGGCGTGGAATATGGCTGGCTGGAGGCGCCCGCGACGTGCGCGGCCGGACCGCTCCATGTGCCGGAGGTGGATCCGAATAATCCGCTGGGCTTCCTCAGCGAACCCGTCCAGCCGCCTGCCTGTTCCGAGGCCGTTTGGCATTTCCTCGGGCTGTCCATGGCGGGATGGAATGCCGCACTCTCCTTGATTGGGGCGATGTGGGTCGCTACATCCAAAGCGAAATGAAAAAGACGAACCCAAGAATAGCCGAAATGCTGCGCGTGGATCATGCGGGCGAATATGGTGCTGTCGCAATTTACCGCGGGCAGCAAGCCGTCTTCCGCCGCCAAGCCGCGACTCGTCCGATGGCGGAGACCCTCGCCGAGATGGAAGCCGAAGAGCAAAAACATCTGGATGCCTTTGATAAGCTCCTCGTCGAACGCAATGTCCGCCCGACAGCCATGACGCCAATCTGGAATGTCGCGGGTTACGGCCTCGGCGTGGTCACGGCGCTGATGGGCGAAAAAGCGGCCCATGCCTGCACCGAAGCCGTCGAGACCGTGATCGAAGAACACTACGCCGAACAGGCCGAGGCTTGCGCCGATGAAGAGCCGGAACTCGCCGCGACGTTTCTGGAATTCCGCGAAGACGAACTCCACCACCGCGACACGGCGATTGAAGGCGGATCACAAGACGCCCCATTCTATCGCGGCCTGTCTGCGGTCATCCAAGCCGGCTGCCGCGCCGCCATTGCGGTGACGAGCAAGGTTTAGTCCACGAATTCCGCTGGTTAGGATTTATCGCAAAAAATGTGGAGAATCACATTCCGGCGGTGGGCGCTACATTTTTTCCCAACAACAATAGATTCTTGTTTTGTAAAATTGAACGAAGGATGACATAACAACTGAAGGGTGGACTAATAATGACCAAATTTTTACGCTACATTCCAATCGCAATGCTTGGGTGCATGCTGAGTTTATCGCCAGCCAGCACTCCGGGAACCATATTACAAGCGCATGCAGCGAACCCAAATATTGACATTTATGCGCAGCTACCACGAACTGCTTCGGTAAGAATTTCTCCGGACGGGAAGCGCATCGCAATGCTGGCTCCCTATGCAGGCGACAAAGCTATCTTTGTCTACAATTTAGAAAACCCAAACGCAAAAACAGTAATCATGCTGCCGCCTAAAAACAGCATCATGAAATCTGTTAGCTGGGCCAGCAATAAACATATCGTTTCTTATTCCCGCATTCGCGGAAAAGGGCTTGGTAAAATGAAAAAATACAGCACTCTGTATGGACGCTGGATTTCTTACAACGTGGAGACTGAAAAATCGACAATCCTTCTCGACGACAGGATCAAAAGTAAATCCTACCGGGTCACCGGCGGAGGAAGTTTTATTAATACACTGCCAAATGACCCACAGCACGTCTTAATGGGTTTCGGAGAATTCAAAAGTAAAGCTGAACTGCGACAGTATCGTGTAGATCTGGATACCGGGAAAGAGGCTTTAGAGCGCATCCTCCCCATTAGGACCGGCGCAGTCATATATTCAGCAGACGGCGAAACACTCATTGCTCGAGAGGAATATAATGCGGATTCGGGCAAATACGAAGTTTTCTTCGGTGAGAGCGTAGATGAAAAAGTTATCTATGAGAAAAAATTTGATACGGATGAAAATCGCACGGAATATTTATTCACCGTCTATGATGGTAAAGCAATTATGCAAGAGACGGAGAAAGCGGGTCTATCACTGTTCACAATTGACCCCACCACTGGCACGCGCGCGCCATTTACATTCGATGCAGATGCGCCGGACGGATATGATTATGGGCCTCTCTTTGACACCCTAACAGGTGAATTAATCGGAGTCGGCTATACTGACGATACAGCAAAAAGAATTTACAGCGCGGAACCTTACAAATCTTGGCATAGAAAGGCAAAAAATGCTTTACCTGGGATGGAGGTTTCTATCCTGTCCAGAACCCGCGACAATTCAATGGTTACGCTTTACGCGCAAAGTCCCGGTAATGCCGGGGAATTCTATTTGATGGAACCTGAAAAAGGCCAAATGGAGTCCTTGGGCGGAATGTATCCGGAGCTTGCACCAAAAGAGGTCGCGAAAACAATACGTGCCGACTTCACTGCACGTGATGGCCTAGAAATTCCTGCCTATCTGACACTCCCTCCAGGTAAGACGAAGGCGAGCGGTCCGATGCCGATGGTCGTTATGCCACACGGGGGACCAACGGCGCGGGATACCGCTGATTTCGATTTTTGGGCACAATATCTAGCCGCAAAAGGGTATGTCGTTTTTAAGCCGCAATTCCGTGGTTCAACCGGTTTCGGCTATGATTTTGAGAAAGCTGGTTATGGTGAATTTGGTAAGGGTATGCTGACCGACACTGTTGATGGCGTTAATTTATTGATAGAACAGAATATTGCTGATCCAGAGAAAATTTGCGTGACGGGTGCAAGTTATGGCGGTTATCAGGCCCTAGCCTTGCCGGTAATTGAGCCCGATATGTTTAAGTGTGCCTTATCAGTAAATGGCGTTTCAGACATTCGTGATATTCTCAAGTTTGAAGTTGCCAGAACAGGCAATAATAGTGGCGTCATCAAATTTTGGCGTAAGATTATTGGAGACCGTAATGACGATAAGGAAATGTTGATTGAGCAGTCCCCCGCGCAAAATGCTGAAAAAATCAAGGCTGAGATCGTTTTGGTCCATGGAACAGATGATATGACTGTCCCGGTCCAACAAACGGAAGTGATGGCAAAAGCGCTAAAAAAGACTGGTAAGTCTAGCAAGGTCATCCTCTTGGACAATGACGATCATAATCTATCTCTCCCAATTTCCAGAAAAAAATTATTGGAAGCCAGTGACGAGTTGTTTGAAAAACATTTGGACTAAAGTGCGAATGTCCTAGCATTAGACGACTAAAATATAAGAGCTCATCTAACTTCGATAGGTGGGCTCTAATAAATGTTCACATGAAAAAGTCACAAGTCCGCACTTAATTTTCAAATCAATTGAGTAAGAAACCATTACATCTAAACGTTTCACTCCCTAAATAGTATGGGATATGTCCAACCCACCCACATTCACCCTCTCCGATCTGGATGCGCGTGCGCGTGATATTTTTCGCGATGTTGTCGAAGGTTATTTGGAAAGCGGACAGCCTGTCGGGTCCAAAACGCTCGCCCTGTCCGAAGGGCGGTCTCTGTCACCCGCTACGATCCGCTCTGTCATGGCGGAACTGTCCCGATATGGTCTGCTGACCAGCCCCCATGTGAGCGCCGGGCGTGTCCCGACGCAAATTGGATTGCGCCTGTTTGTCGACGGTCTTTTGGAAATTGGCGATTTGGGCAAGGCCGATCAAAATAGATTGGAGAACAAGCTCGCCGCCGCGGGTGCGGACCCGCAAGCCCTGATGCAGCAAGCCTCTGCCATGATGGCGGGCCTTGCCGGCGGGGCGGGCTTGGTTCTTGCGCCGCAAGCCGGGAGCACGGAACGCGCCTTACGACATGTGGAATTTGTAAATCTGGACGGCGATCAAGCCCTCGTCGTCTTGGTCCATGAAGACGGCGCGGTTGAAAATAGGATCATGCCGCGTCCGACAGGTATCCTGCCAGGCAGTTTGGAACGTGCCGGGAATTTCTTGTCCGCTCGGTTAAAAGGCCGACGTCTGTCAGAAGCGCGCGCAGATGTCTTGGCGGAAATTGCGGCCGGAGAAGCCCAAATCGATGCGGCGGCGGCGGCGCTTATTGAACAAGGCCTCGCCAAATGGTCAACGCCCGAGGACAAAACAAAGCGCAGTTTAATCGTCCGCGGACAGTCACACCTTCTTGACAATTTGGAGGCCCGAACCGATGTGGAGCGCA
>CAYZGF010000163.1:0-5293 GCA_964477595.1 uncultured Algimonas sp. | reverse complement strand
ATGTTATTGGCGGGCACGGAAACCATCCGCGATGTGATCCTTTTCCCTATGAACGGGAACGCACAGGATTTGATGATGAATGCTCCAGCGGAAGTGGATCAGTCCGCGCTCAAGGAATTGAACATCAAGACAGTCGCGCCAATTCCGAAGGATTAACTTCTCAGAATAGGAGGGATAGGCAGAAACCTATCTCTCCAAGGCGGCCTTACTCTGAACGAGGTCGCTGTGAATGCGCTGAAGTCGTGTTCTCAAGACTCTGTCCTGAGGTGCGCTGGCGGCAAGTAAGTTTTCGACATCTGAAATAGCACGATCCAGTCGCTGCGCGACAAGGTCCATTTCCTCGCTCATATTGTCATGTGCATGAAGGCCGAGTTCGGGTGTCACGTCCTCGCAATAGGGTAATGACAATCCGACGGGCAGGCGGGTTTTTTCGTCCCCACAGGCAACATCTAATTGCGCCTGCTTAAGGCCCTGCGCCGTGAGCATATTGGCACCGGAAAAATTTGCATTATCCAGTTTTGCATCAATCAGAATCGTACCGTCAAAACGGGCATTTTGGAATTGTCCGCTTTGAAACTGGGCGCCTGTCAGATTGGCGTTATCAAATTGCGCGCCTTTGAAGTCAGTGTCTGAGAAAATTGCCCGTGAGAGATTGGCGCGGGATAAGTTTGCCTCGGCGAGCTTTGCATTGGATAGATGTGCCTCCGTCAATGTCGCATCTTCCAAGACCGCTCTCGGCATCGTGACATCGTCACCTTTAACGCGATACATCAGGGTTCCTCTAAAATGCGCTCCGGACAGGTTGGAACCATCCAAAGACCCACCTGAAAGGTTGGAATTGTTAAAGACGCTGCCGGACAGGTTCGCATTATTCAATCGCACACCATTCATGGCTTTATTGGATAAATCACATCCTGCGCATGACCCGCTGCTCATTTGAATGCGTGCATCAACACGGATTTGGGCCGCAGACGGCGTTGCGATGAGCAAAAGCGGGAGTGCCGCGAGAGTGAGGGTGCGCATTTTCATCTCTTTCACTTTACGAGATGAAATAGGCGGGACCCAATTAAAATCACTGTAAGGTTCCGACTCTTTGCAGTGAGTGTGACATAAATATCGCGTGAAACTACAGAGGATTTGCCATAATCCGCACATATTCAGCCTTTACCGCTACGGACTACAGGCTTACTACGCCGCCTATAACGTGTTTCTTCCGGAGTCGGACCTTTGGCTTTTTTCAATCGCTTATTCACCTGGTGGAATGGTTCGACCCTTGGCACTCTGCTGCAAATCCGAACCAAAGCCACTAAGGTCGGTGAAGATGAATATGGTAATCAGTATTTTGAAAGTGAGAAGTTGCGCTATGATGGTCGGAACCGTCGCTATGTGATCTACTCTGATTATGCGGAGGCTTCCAAAGTTCCGCCTGTCTGGAATGGCTGGTTGCATCACACATATGACGAATTACCGTCTGAGATCGATATTAAGGTTCATGGCTGGCAAGAAAGCCACGTACCCAACCTGACCGGTACGCCTTTCGCCTATAAGCCGAAAGGTAGCTTGGATCGTGGTGGTGTACGTGATGCTGTTGCGGCAGATTATGAAGCTTGGACGCCGGGCGAGTAGGCACTGATATGCGCGCGGTCTTAGCTCTCAGTTTTGCTTTGCTCTCCGGCGTATCCGCGCAGGCGGCGAACATACCGGGCTCCGCGATAATGGTGCGGGCTTTGGATAAGGTCACAGCGACCACACAGGATTACACGGTCAAAATCGGCGATACGCTGGAATATGGCAGTCTGTCGATTGACGCCGTTCATTGTGAAAAGCGACCGCCGGAAGAGTTGCCTGAGACCTTCGCATTCCTACAGATTCGTGATGCGAAATTGGATGGAAAAGGGCAGGCGACAGAAGAGGCCGAAACAGTCTTCTCAGGCTGGATGTTTGCGTCTCGACCTGCGTTATCCGCGCTGGATCATGGCGTTTACGATATATGGGTCATTGGCTGCAAAACGCCTGAAATCAAATTGCCGGATTTTGATCGCTAGGGCAGATTATAACAGCCCGGTCAATATAGGCTGAGACAGCCGGAATAGCGGTTTCAACAATTTTCCAAATCTCCGACTCCTTGACTTCATTTTGCGTCTCAGGGTTCGTTATGACCGGATTGACGATCAGGCTAAGCCCTAAGACCCGCATTTCCAAATAGCGTGCCATAACCGCTTCATGCACGGTTGACATGCCCACCATATCTGCACCCATATTCCGTATCATCCGGCCTTCCGCGGGGGTCTCGAAATGAGGTCCGGCGAGGCAAGCATAAATTCCTGTTTTTGCAAACTCCACGTTTCCGATCCAGTCGCGATCATAAGTGTGCGTTAAATTGACAAAGGGCGAACGCGTTTCACTGCGCCGCCCGACTAGTGCGCCTTGTCCGGTAAGGCCGGGGAGGTAAATATGGTCAGCGATACCGATAATGTCACCAGGGGCGTAATCGGGATTTAGGCTGCCGGAAATGTTCGTCAGAATGACAGACTTCGCGCCGAGAGCATTTGCAACCTCAATTGGGAAAACACTGTCTTGCGAACTATGGCCCTCATAAAGATGCAGTCGGCCTTGCAAACCGATGACTTTGCGTCCGTGCAACGTGCCGATGTGCAGAACGCCTTTATGGGATGGAGCCGTCGAAGGGGGAAAACCAGCTATCTCTGAATAGGGGATCGAAACTCCATCAATCTTATCGGCGTAATCGCCTAAGCCGGAGCCAAGAATAATCGCAATATCTGCTGTCGCATCCGTAATATTTCGAATGCTGCGCAGAGCCAAGTCAAGCTGAGACCTCAAATGTCGACTTCTTCAACGAATTGCGCGTGCTCTTGGATATACTCATATCGAAGTTCCGAGCGTTTCCCCATAAGTGTACCGACGAGGCTCTCAGTTGTCGCCATTTCGTCAACATCCAGTGTAATTCGCGCGAGTGTGCGGGTATGCGGAACCATTGTCGTGACTTACAGCTGAGCCGGGTTCATTTCGCCAAGAACGTTAAATCGCAACAATTAGACCTTGCACTTGGCTGTAAAGACGGTCTGCATCAGCTCTTCACGGTGGTCGTCATCCACAGCATATTCGGTCTTGGCACCCTGTGTCATTTTATAAAGCGGGGGCATGGCCATATAGAGGCGACCTGCTTCAATCAGGCCCG
This sequence comes from uncultured Algimonas sp., assembly GCA_964477595.1. Lineage (GTDB taxonomy): Bacteria > Pseudomonadota > Alphaproteobacteria > Caulobacterales > Maricaulaceae > Litorimonas. Next base: position 2,094 of record CAYZGF010000163.1, on the reverse strand, counting down.
GCGTATAGCGGTAGAAGAATGTAATCAGCAGCGCAGCGATATGCGCGCCGTCCACATCCGCATCTGTCATGATGACAACGCGTTCATAACGCAGATCATCTAAATCGAATTTCTTACCCAAGCCGACACCGAGAGCGACTGAGAGGTCATTGATTTCTGCATTACGCTGAATTTTATCCATTGTCGCGGATTCGACATTCAGGATTTTACCCTTGAGCGGCAAGATAGCTTGCGTTTCCCGTGATCGTGCTTGTTTGGCTGAACCGCCCGCGGAGTCACCCTCAACGATAAAGATTTCAGTGTCATCGCTGCCTTTGCGCGAACAATCGGCAAGTTTGCCGGGGAGGCGAAGTTTTTTTGTTGCCGACTTACGCTTTACGTCGCGGGCTTTACGTCGTTTCACGCGCTCATCAGCGCGTTCAATTGCCCACTCTAAGAGCTTTGTTGCGTCTTTGGGTGAACTTGCAAGCCAATGATCAAACGGGTCACGAACAGCGCTCTCTACGAGGCGAGAGGCTTCAGAGTTTGACAGCCTGTCTTTCGTTTGTCCTTGAAACTCCGGGCTTTTGATGAAGACGGATACAAGCGCCCCTGCACCAAACATAACGTCATCCGGTGTTACATGGCTGACTTTTTTCCCCATGCCTGTGAGATCAGCATAAGCGCGAAGGCCTTTGGTGATAGCGGCGCGTAATCCGGCTTCATGTGTTCCGCCACCGGGGGTTGGAACCGTGTTACAATAAGAACGAACAAAGCTATCCGCTTCGCCGTATCCTTCAGGTGACCAGCTGACCGCCCATTCAACGCGACCATGACCGGAATCCTTTTTGGATTTACCGGAAAAGATCGTTTCCGTAATCGTCGCTTTTTTACCGAGCGTTTCAGACAGATAATCGGCTAATCCGCCCGGGAAATGGAAGACCGCTTGTTCCGGAATGTCCGGCGAATTTTTGAGCTTTTCAGCTGCGCATTTCCACCGAATTTCGACGCCGGGCTGCAGGTAGGCTTTCGCCCGTGCCATATTGAACAGTTTGACCGCGCGGAATTGAAGCGCTTTTCCAAAAATTTCTGCATCGGGATGAAACCGAAGTTTGGTGCCGCGACGATTATTGATCGCCCCCATATTCTTTATTTTACCAATAGGTTTACCGCGTTCAAACCGCATAAGGTGAAGCGTCTTGTTTCGCGCGACTTCGACCTCCAACACATCAGACAATGCATTGACAACAGATACGCCAACGCCGTGCAAACCACCGGATGTCTCATAGGCTTTGTTCGAAAATTTCCCGCCCGAATGAAGTTCTGTTAGAATAACTTCCAGCGCTGACTTTTTTGGAAATTTAGGATGAGGGCCAACCGGAATCCCGCGACCATTATCAGAGACGGAGAGATATCCGTCCGCATCCAATTCAACTTCAATACGTGATGCATGTCCGGCGACGGCTTCGTCCATTGAGTTGTCGATAACTTCGGCAAAGAGATGGTGCAGTGCTCGGTCATCTGTACCCCCAATATACATACCGGGGCGAAGGCGGACAGGCTCCAACCCTTCCAGCACCTCGATAGAGCTGGCCGTATAATTATCTTGCGCAGCGTCCCCGCTCTTGCCAGCGAACAAATCTTTTTTCTTGGCTGAGGCCATAATTGTTCTGTCTTCGTTCCTAGATGAATCTGACGCAATATGAGGTGATTTGCGCTACCTGCAAGGCGAATTTTGTATGAAGTTCTTAGTTTTTCCACACAATTGGCAGGGAGGGCTTATCTGGGTAAGACAAAACACCTTTGAAAAACTTATCAGTTATTTCGCGCACGATTTGTTCAAATTTATCTTGATTCTTCTGCAGGGTGTTAACTTCAACGGCATCGGCAAAGCGTCTTGGTGTGGCTTTGATAGGCTTCCCTTTCAAACCGAGAAGGCGTTCCCATGTTTGCAGCCGATTCCATTCGTCAATAGAATCCGCTAAACTTACAGAGACGAAGCCTCCTGAAAGCTGCAGGCAAGATCTCATATAATCTGCTTCCATCAGACCTCCGCGTCTGAGTTTGCTTCTCCAGATGTTGGTCGGTGTTTCTTCCAATCTTTCAGTCTTAAGC
>CAYZGF010000162.1:1916-5308 GCA_964477595.1 uncultured Algimonas sp. | reverse complement strand
TCCAACAATCCCGCCTAGCACGGCAAAGATAAGAAGGTTTCTGGGATTTTTCATCATGCTGCCAGCTCCGCTTTGCGCCGAGTATGTAGCCCCAAAATTCGACCCACCGAAGAGGCAATTTCTGCACGGTTTAAGGTATAGAGGTGGAAATGATCAACGCCGCGATCCCGCAACTCTGCGGTTAATTCAGCGGCGAGTGTCGCCGTGAGCATATCTCTCGTCACAGGGTCATCATCCAATCCGTCAAATAGTCCGGCATACCAATTCGGAACGGCGACTCCGCACATTTTGGACATACGGGCCAAGCCCTTAAAGTTGGGTTGCAACATCAACCCCGGAACAATCGGAATATCAATGCCGGCATCCAAGACACGATCTTGGAAGCGCCAGAAAATATCCGGAGAGAAGAAGAACTGTGTAATGGCCCGCGTCGCCCCCGCATCAATCTTTCGCTTCAAATTATCAATTTCGACCGACCAGTTTTCACTCTCCGGATGTTGTTCAGGGTAAGCCGAAACAGAAACTTCAAAATCAGCGATTTTCTTGAGACCTTCTGTCAGATCATTCGCATAGGCATATCCACCGGGATGCGGACGATAGGTCTCCCCGATGCCATCAGACGGATCGCCGCGCAGCGCCACAATATGCCGAACGCCAGCCTCCCAATAATCCCGCGCCACTTGGTCAATCTCATCCCTTGTCGCATCTACACAGGTCAGATGCGCGGCCGGGGCAAAGTCAGTTTCTTTCACCATCCGCGCAACAGTTCTGTGCGTTCTCTCACGCGTTGAGCCACCCGCACCATAGGTTACAGAGACGAAATCCGGTGAGAGCGGGGCCAGTTTTTCAATAGACGCCCATAGCCGATCTTCCATTTTTTGGTTTTTCGGTGGGAAAAACTCGAAGCTGACTTTCAGATCAGGACTTTCGGCGGACGCACGCGCAATCGCACCAACAGGCGCATTTGGATCACGAAGGGGGAAACGGGCATTCATAGCTTATCCTGTCGCGGAGAGCGCATTAGAGATTTTGACGGCATGCCAGATTTTGACATTCGGCGTAGTCGGATTTGGGGCGGGAAGCATTTTTGTCTTTGATAACTCAAATCCCGTCTCAGCCAAAAATTGCTGCATATCGTGATCACTAAACCCGAGGCGTCGATGCGCATAATTTTCGCGATAATTTTCAAACTCATGCGCGGCGAAATCGGTCACCAATAGATGACCCTTCTCACCCAGCAATCGCGCAGCTTCTCTAACCGCTCGCGCGGGGTCTTCGAGGAAATGGAGAACTTGATGCAAAGTGACCAGATCGGCAGCCCCATCTTTGAGCGGTGCATCCTGTAAATCGGCCTGCTGAACAGAAATATGAGTATAGGCATCATCAGAAAGCGTGTGACGTGCCACACGTAGCATGTCGACACTATCGTCAACGCCTACGCCGCTGCTAATATGCGGCGCGAAGAGTTTCAGCATCCGGCCCGTGCCCGTGCCCAAATCAACCATACGCGCAAATTCCTGACCCTGTACAAGGCCCAGAAGCGCTGCCTCAATATCCGCTTGTGGGAGATATTCATGCCCCAACTGATCGTGATCATTGGCGACTGATGCGAAAAAGGCTTCGGCTTGACGGGAGCGTTCCGCCCTTACTTTATCCAAACTTTGCCGGTCGATAGCGAGTTGAGGATGATTTTCATCCAGAGCCGCAAGTGTTGCGGCAAGAATTGCAGAGTTTGCCTCCTGTCCCTTCTTCAAGCGTGAGAAAACCCAGCTGCCTTCCCGCATACGTTCAACAATGCCGACTTGCTCGAGAGATTTGATATATTGCGTCACGCGCGGTTGGGACAAACCGAGGATTTGTACCAGCTCACTCACGGTCAACTCACCTTGGCTCAAAAGCGCCAAAATACGTAGTCGGTCCGGATGTCCCAGCGTTTTCAGATATATCGCAATAGCGTCCATGCGCGTGACATAAATCACTCTCTAAAGAATGTATATAAAAAAAACTTTATATGAAGTGAATTACCGAGCGAATTTGGATAAGAGTCGAATATAGGCAATCTGGTAGCTATTGGAATTCTCCGTCACTTCCCAACTATTAATCGGCCAACCCTCATTAAAATCCGCATAGGATTTCGCTGGCGGCTGCCCACTCGGTGGTGATTTGACCGGAATTTTGCACATCTTCGCGCCATATCCGCCGCACACTGTTTTGCAGCAATCATCGCGGGAATAGCTGTCATTAGGCCCGCCCACCAAAAATCCCGGCGCAGGGCCGATTTTCGATTGCCCGACCACATCATATTTTGACCCGTCTTTGAACCAAGCATGGTAGAACTGTGTGACCGAGTTTTCGGCCCCATATTGGCCCATATTAGACAAATAGACTTTGTTCAGCGGGTTCACGCCATGGATGTAATGGATGTAGCCGGATGCAGCATTCAGATAATCCGTTTTTGACTGCTCCCCAACTCCGGCCGCTATAGCCTGCGTATAAATAGACCCGCGTCGCGCCTTGGTCGAATTGCTACCCCACCAATATCCGTCAACAAATGCACCGTAAGGGTCTTCCTTATTCGTGATGGCCGGCCAGCCATTATAGCCGTTCAGGATATTGGCCTCATACTCACGCTTTATTCGGGCCGCGAATTTTGGCGGTGTTCCGGGCTGCCGCGCGTGAAAGAGCAGGTCGAAAGCCATCATGCCCTCAAACCCATCCGGCGTATTGGGCTGCATGGGTTTAATCTCGTTATATTTGCTCTCGATGATTTTATCGAAATAGCGGTCACCCCGCAGCGCTTTCATTTGGATAGCGGATATGAGGACTTTCTTTGCAAGGCGATCTGCTTCGACTTCCTGTTGTCCCGCAGCCAAACCCTCAGAATTAGAGCGCGGATCATTATTATAGAATTTCACGTCAGGATTGGCTTCAAACCACTGCCAAGCCTTATCCGCACGAGAGGCATAACGCGCCGCATCTGCCTCAAATCCGGCCTGGCCGTAGACACGCGCCGCAATCGCAAAAGCCCCCGCAGAGGTCACAGTTGCGGAACTATTAGGCGGGCCATATCGTGAAGGCCCTTTCGCTTTTGACGGCGGAGACCCTTCTTCCAAGCTCATAACAGATAACATGGCCCCGTCAGGATTTTGCATCCGCTCCAGCCAGTCCAGACCCCATTTCACTTCGTCCAGAATATCAGGAATACCATTTCCGGATTCCGGAATATCGAAATCATCCGTCCAGACATTTGGATTTTCGAGATAGGCACCGAGGAGCCACGTCACATAATTTGCCGTCCAGCTCGTATATTTATTATAATCGCCTGCATCATACCAACCCCCGCGGAGATCGCGTTCCGTGGACGCATCATCCATGCGGTTAAAGAGACGCGC
>CAYZGF010000162.1:0-1816 GCA_964477595.1 uncultured Algimonas sp. | reverse complement strand
CCCCGCGGAGATCGCGTTCCGTGGACGCATCATCCATGCGGTTAAAGAGACGCGCCTCGGGATCTTGGCCTTTTCCAAGATGACTGGCGTCGTCCGCCCAAGGCCCCGCAAACTCCGGAGTTTTCTCAAAGCCCGCCCGCTGAAGATACATCGTTTTGAAGGCCGTTTTTAGGATCGGCGTGTATACTGAGGGAGAGATTTCGAATTCAAAGCTGCGAACGTCAAAACCATTCTCGAGCTTGTCAAAATCCTGAATGTAATAACGCCCCGGCTCGGTGACAGACGAAAAATCAAAATGCCAGGTGACATCACCGGAATTTTCGTCAATTTTTCCGCCATTATACAGCTTCGCTTTATCATTAAATACAGTCTCGCCGGTTTCCGAATTTATGACACTGAATGTCCATGCTTTGTAAAAAGTAGGGTGCTTATCAAATCCTCGCTTAGACGACTTGATGACTGCGATTTTCTCAAGAGATGGCAGGTAACCGAATTGATCAACGAGAATTGGTGGGGCACCAGAAAATGAGTTAAAGGGTGCACTTCCCACCTGCGCCTGGCACGCACTGCCCGCTAACAGTGCGACAGTAAATGAAATGAAGCTCTTCATGATGATATAGGACGGGATTTACCCCGTCATTGTCAAGCTCATCATTTCACCGATCAAATTTCACGAATTTCAGCTTCTTCGGCATATCCGCATCCGGACCCAGACGGCGTTTCTTATCTTCGATGTAATCCGCGAAGTTGCCTTCAAACCATTCAACATGGCTGTCACCTTCATAGGCGAGGATGTGTGTGGCGACACGGTCGAGGAAGAAGCGATCATGGGAAATGACCACGGCACAGCCCGGGAATTTCTCCAGTGCAACTTCGAGTGAGGCCAATGTTTCGCGGTCCAAATCATTGGTCGGTTCATCGAGCAGAAGTAAGTTCGCAGGCTTGGTCAGCATTTTCGCTAAATTAACCCGGTTTCGTTCACCGCCAGAAAGCTGGCCAACATTCTTTTGTTGATCCGTTCCTTTGAAGTTAAACGCTCCGACATAAGCTCGGGACGGCACTTCCCGCTTGCCCATTTCGATAATGTCGAGACCATCGGAAATGGCTTCCCAGACATTTTTTGATGGATCCAATGCGGCGCGGTTTTGGTCAACATAACCAAGTTCAACCGTTTCACCCGTTTTGAATGTACCCTCATCCGGGGTCTCTTCACCGGTGATCATTTTGAACAACGTCGTTTTACCCGCACCGTTCGGTCCGATCACGCCGACAATACCGCCGCGTGGCAGTTTAAAGGACAAGTCCTTGATCAGCAGCTTGTCACCAAACCCTTTGGAGACATTATTCGCTTCGACAACGATATTACCGAGACGTTCCCCCATTGGAATGCGAATCTCCGCATGGGAAACAACTTCATTCTCGGCTTCATCGCGCAGTTTTTCATAGGCGTTGATCCGCGCTTTTGACTTTGACTGACGCGCTTTGGGATTGGACCTTATCCACTCCAATTCACGTTTCAACGCCTTCGTCTTAGAATCCGCTTCACGACCTTCTTGATCCATTCGCTTGCCCTTGGCTTCCAACCAAGAGGAGTAATTCCCTTCATGCGGATAGGCGCGGCCACGGTCGATTTCCAACGTCCAGTTCGTGATATTGTCGAGGAAGTAGCGATCATGGGTAATCAGGATAATCGCGCCATTATAATTGACGAGATAGTTCTCAAGCCACGCCACAGTTTCAGCGTCCAAATGGTTGGTCGGCTCATCGAGGATCAGCAAATCCGGCTTGGATAGTAAGAGTTGACACAAGGCGACAC
>CAYZGF010000161.1:0-5321 GCA_964477595.1 uncultured Algimonas sp. | reverse complement strand
TGGGACGGCTTGGACGATACAATTCACGCTCACGCTTTATTCGCAGCGACAGGCGAGTATGACGGCCCGTTCTCGCCCGCTAGTTTGAAGCGCAGTCCGAAGACATGGCAGGACAATCACGCACGTTTGAGAGATGTCCGCCGGGCTGAATCTGCAATTAATTTGGACAAGACAGCGACAATGTTCGAGCTGTTGTCTTCAATCCGGGAAGCGTCATGATTGTTGACAGCCATGTGAATTTACACGGAGAGAAATTCGCCGAGGATTTACCCGAAACTATTGCCCGAGCGCGCGAGGCAGGGGTTGGGCCAATGCTCAATATTTGCTGCCATCTCAAAGATTTTGATGCCGTTTTGGATGTTGCGAACTCAGACCCAAACATATGGGCGACCGTAGGCACACATCCGCATGATGCGAAAGATAACCCCGATGTTGTGGCCGACGATATTATCAAACTGACGCATGATCCAAAGGTCGTCGGAATTGGTGAGACGGGCCTGGATTATCATTATGACTGGTCACCAAGAGATATTCAGAAAGCCAATTTTCAAGCTCATATTGATGCCGTTCAGGAGACTGGTCTCCCCCTGATAGTCCACACGCGGGAGGCTGACGAGGACATGATTGAGACGTTGCAATCCGCATATGCCCGGCAGCCATTCAACGCAATCATGCATTGTTACACATCTGGTCAGCGCTTGGCTGATGCAGCCGCTGAAATGGGTTTTTATTTTTCAGTCTCCGGAATTATGACTTTTAAAAACGCGCATGACGTTCGCGAACGTATTAAGGCCATGCCGCGCGACCGTATAATGTTGGAAACCGACTGCCCCTATCTGGCGCCTGTACCCTATCGTGGCCGGCGGAATGAACCGGCTTATGTGGTCGAAGTTTGTAAGGCTTTGGCGGAGCTTTTCGATTGGAGTTATGAGGAGACTGCAGCGAAGACAACAGACGCATTCTTCAATCTTTTCACCAAAGCAAAGCGTCCCGGATAATGGGTCTGCGCGTAATCATATTGGGTTGTGGATCCTCCGGCGGTGTCCCTCGCATTGGCGGCGATTGGGGTGTTTGTGATCCGCTTGAGGGTAAGAATGCACGAACTCGAAGCTCTATCCTCGTTCAGAAATGGGAAGGGAGCGACGAGCCTGACCCGAAAGCGTGCACGAACATTCTCATCGACACATCCCCCGATTTACGTGTCCAATTGTTGCGGGAAGATATCCGTCACTTAGACGCGGTATTTTATACCCATGATCACGCCGACCAGTCCCACGGCATTGATGACCTCCGTGCCATTGCCTATCGCATGCGCGCGCAAATCCCGACTTATATGGATGCCCATACCAAGACCCATGTTTTTGATCGATTTAAATATTGTTTCGAGATGCCGGAGGGACGTGTTCATCCGCCTATTTTAGCTTTGCAAGATTTGATCTCCGACGGGACAGTGACTTCGATTTCCGGACCGGGAGGCGAGCTTTCTGTTGAAACATTGGAAGTCAGCCACGGCCCGACTCCGTCCTTAGGATTCCTCCTGGACTCCAAAATAGCCTATAGCCCTGATGTTTGGGGTGTGAGTGATGACGTCTTGCAACGGCTACACGGGATCGACGTTTGGATTGTAGACTCGTTACGTTACAGCCAACATCCGACACATGCTCATGCAGATAAAACACTGTCTTGGTTGGCGCGGGCGCAGGTCAAATCTGCTGTGTTGACTAATCTGCATATAGATATGGATTACGCGACCTTGCAGCAGGAGTTACCCCCTATGATTAAGCCTGCTTATGACGGTATGCGGGTCAGTCTTCCGGCCTGATATTCCATTCGGCCAGCACAGGACCGTTAGGCATTAAATTGATGATTCCGTAGGACCCGGTTCGCAATTTGAGTGGCACGTCACCGTCATTTTCAACCACATCTAAAAGGAACCTAGCCACACCATTAGATGTCACGACGAGCGTGTTCGACATAGGGTCACATGTCGCCAAGAAGGCCTGCCATGCTGTCCGCAAACCCCCGACATCGACCTTCCAACCGTCTGGCGGAATTGCATTATTATCCCAATCCTCGAGAGCTTCCGCACCTAACCGGTCTTTGACATCCGACTCCGGACGACCCTCGTCAGGGCCATAATCCACCTCTGTCAGAAATTCTGCCAGATGATATGGCTGAACCTTCAAAATGGCTTCTGCCGTCTGTCTTGTCCGTTTTAAATCTGACGAATAGGCCGCTTCAAAGGCAATGTCTTGAAAGGCCATGGACAGACGGTCCGCTTGTTGCTTGCCCGATTTTGAGAGAGGCAAATCCGTCTTTCCACCGACACGCAATATGGTGTCGCCTTTGTCGAATGTATTCCCATGCCGAACGATATAAACGCGCCCGGTACTCATGACAAAAATGGGTCTCCGTACATCTCAATCAGGGCCTCCGCGCGGGCCAAATCCGCGGGTGTGTCGATTCCGGGAGAGGAAATCCGGGGCGGTTCAACTTTGACGATTGCGATACGCATCCCGTCTTCCAAGGCGCGGAGCTGTTCCAAACCTTCCAATTTTTCATAATGCGATTGTGGTAGTTTGGTAAAACGCTCCAAGGCCTCACGCCTAAATCCATAAAGCCCGATGTGACGCAAGACAGGGGAGAGTGGATCGATTTTCCGCAGATCATCTTCTTTCCGAATGGCCGGAATGATTGTTTTCGAGAACCAAACCGCGATACCTTCAGACTCGATGACTGTTGTTCCGGAGAAGGGCGTTGTGCGTTTATCTTCGCGTAATCTGTCCAAAGACGTCCAATCCAATTGAATAGCCGGCGTGGCAATATCAGCGTCAGTGTCTTTCAGGCGATCAATTATCTCACGAATATACGCTGGGTCCGTAAAGGGGGCATCACCCTGCAGGTTCACGATGATATCCGCATCGACCTGGTAGAGATCGGCTGCCGCTAAGGCGCGGTCACTTCCTGACGGCAAATCGGGGGCCGTCATCACGACAGGGATATCATAGGTTTCGCAGTGATTGAAAATTTCGGCGTGATCCGTTGCGACCACGTGGTCCGCACTGCCCAAATCCGACGCAATTTTAGCCGTCCTGCGAACCATGCTCACGCCCGCAATCTCGGCCAATGGTTTGCCGGGAAATCGCTTTGACGCCATACGCGCCGGAATGACGATGAGTGGTTTAGACATTGCCGGTCGCGAGGAGTGTTTTTAAATCCAACAAGCCGATAATCTCTTCGCCATCCACAACGAAAGCATTGCCAATTTTGCGTTTGGAAAAGGCCGTTATGGCGTCCTTCATCCGCATATCCGGAGTAAGTTTAAACGGATCAGCCGTCATAATCGCGGCCGCCGTCTTCGTCATAATATCATCACCCATCGCCCGGCGTAGATCGCCATCCGTGACAATCCCGACAAGGCGTTCATCATGGGTCACACCCACACAGCCTTTACCGCCGCTTGTCATGGCGAGGATGACATCCGGCATAGGTGACGTTGTCTGCACAAGCGGCATCTCATCTGATTGAGAAGCGAAATAATCACCTAGGCGCTGCAAACCAAATCCGAGTTTTCCCGCGGGGTGACGCTCTCCAAAATCCTCTGCCGTAAATCCGCGCGCTTCCATGACCGCAACGCAGAGCGCGTCACCCAAAGCCAAAGTCATGGTGGTGGACGTCGTTGGCGCGAGATTATTCGGACAGGCTTCTTTCGCATCCGGAAGGACGAGGGCGGTTTGAGCGGTTCTCGCCAATGTAGAGTGCTCTGATCCGGTGATGGCGATTGTGTTGACGCCGAGGCTTTTCGCGTAAGCGAGCACTCCATTGACCTCTTCGCTTTCGCCGCTGTTTGACAGTCCCAAAATGACAGCATCAGACCGGATCATCCCCAAATCACCATGGGCGGCCTCTGAAGGATGTAGAAAGAAAGCAGGGGTCCCGGTTGAGGCAAAACTGGCGGCAATTTTACGTCCGACATGCCCGGACTTGCCCAATCCTACGACGACCAAATGACCTTTGCCCCAAAGGATTGTTTCGACAGCGCTTTCAAATTCGACGCCTAAAGTCGCTGCTAGGGCCTGCAATCCCTCAGCCTCTCGACCGATTACATTTCGCCCAATATTTAAGCTGCTGGAACTATTCGTCATTTAACGGACTTAGCGTTGAAGAGAAGGCATGTCACCATTCCATGCGGGAGTGCTCACAGCCAATTCCGTTGAAAACGTGTTTTCAACTCGGGCTGCCGAAGTCCAAATAAAAGCAGGACTTGCCCGCAGAGCCGTTGATTGGGCACCCCAATCAACAAGGTCTTCTGATGGACGCGTAACGCCCTTATTGATCCCTCCTTGATTTTTCAGTGGATCAATGAATCGACCCTGTGAGTCGATTGCAGTGGAGCGCCGGACGGCTCTTGGCCGTTCGGTTCGCAATTTTAGTGATTTAGCCATGTTGAAGTTACTGCCGTCCATCTTGGGATCAGCCGAAAGTCGTTGTTTAAGCAGGACTTGCCCGCAGAGTTGGTCTTCTGATGGAATACCAGAAGGGGTAGATAGTTATGTTTTACAAAAGACCGCATCTCAGGTCGTAAATCCAAGATACAAACTCTGCGGCAGCGGTTTTTGAAGAAGCGGCCCGTCTGTCCCACCAGTTAGGCCAGCGTTGGACCATGGCGTCGGCTCTCACTCCAAAAGTCCCGGCACAGTCCCGGAAGTCACTCCAGAATGCTCAGACCCACTGTCTCTCAAACGGGTAAGTGACGTCCTACCTAGTCCCGTGTTTGAAAGAACAATTAGGAATATACCCCGGAACACCCAAAGTGAGGATATAGTTTTAGGACTATTTTATAAGGCGTTGAAAGATTGAGAGAAGTTTTGAAACATGACCGCGTATTATCATGGATATAGTTTGAGAGAATACTGCTGCGCCAGAAAAGACTAAAGATATATTTCTCATAATAATAATTATACGATTATTGTGTTATCGCTTGCAACCAGCCCTCCAAGGCATCCACATCCGGCCATCCTCCCCAATAAGTCATGTTTCCCTTGCACAAGACCACCGCTTCGCCGAATTTAGTCGCCTCTGCAATCTCCCAGGATGTTTCGAGCACCTCTCGCCAAATCTGGACGCTGCCTCCGTTTCTGAGTTTTATCGGCGTGTCCTCTCTCAGCGTGTCCACAGCGACTACCTTTATGCCATCGAGTCCCGGCGGAAGCCCCTCCGGAATATGGAAATCTTCCGTTCTGGAGCCCGTTCTGGGGCCAATGATGATCTGACCTTTGAAAGTCTCCATTGCGGTCTTCAATTCGTCCGTCCATGCAAAC
>CAYZGF010000160.1:0-5377 GCA_964477595.1 uncultured Algimonas sp. | reverse complement strand
TGAACATCAGCGAGGCGTTCAGAGTGAATCTTGACTGGCTGCTGGCGGGGCGCGGTAAGATCCACAAAAGCGATGACCCCGAACTGGCCGAGGCCAGCGCCATCGCCGTTTTGTCCGAGGCTGACAGGCGCGGAACAAACCTGCCTATCGCCAAGCTCGGCAAGATCATCGGCTTTGTCGCAACGCAGGCCGCACAGACAGGCGAAAACCCCGCGCAGATTGCCAGCCACTACTTTGAAACCCTTTAATCAGGAAACCGACATGACCGACACATATCAGCCGCTGAAATCCTCAAAGTCAGACTTGGACCCGTGCGACCAAGAGATACTGGCCTTTGCACGGCAAGTCGGCATTTCAGGCGCGTTCTTGTTTTTTGGCGGTGTGATTGCCCTGATCGCAACGTCTGGGCTGGCAAGTTGGGACATTGCGCGCTCGCTTTACGTTGTCATGGTTGTTCTTGGCCCTATCGGCATTGTAATCGCGCAAAGGCTTCTGCGCATATTGATGAAGCATCGGCGCAAGCAACTTTCGATTTTCGACCGCCTCTAACTAGGACGCCCTACAAACTAAACCCCGCCTTAATTTGGTGAGGTTAACTAAAACCTTGCATCGTCCCAATTCTGAACCCACATCCTTAGACAAAACGAAAAGTTGCCCATGAACCAAGCTACGCAAAACTCCGGCCTTAGAGGCGCACAGAAAGCCAAAAAGGACGAGTTTTATACGCGCCTTGAGGATATCGAGAAAGAGCTTCGTCATTATCGGGAGCACTTCAAGGGTAAGGTGGTTTTGTGCAATTGCGATGATCCGCGCGTCAGCAACTTTTTTCACTACTTTTCCTACGGATTTGAACACCTTGGCCTGAGTAAACTCATTACGACTTGCTATAAGAGCCGTGCGCTTGACCTATTCAGCGAAAACGACGCCGAGGCCGCGATTTCGCTAATCTATGAAGGCGACAAGAACGGCAACCGCGTGCCTGACATCGAAGAAATTGGCGTGAAGCAACTAGATGGTGACGGTGACTTTCGCAGCGATGAATGTGTCGCCTTGCTGAAACAGGCGGATATCGTAGTGACAAATCCGCCCTTTTCGTTGTTCCGCGACTACATCGCGCAGTTGGTCGAGCACGGCAAAAAATTCCTGATCATCGGAAACATGAACGCAGTCACCTACAAAGAGGTTTTCCCGCTTCTCAAAGAAAATAAGGTTTGGCTTGGTCCCAGCATCCGCAGCGGTGATCGGGTTTTCGGGGTGCCTGATGATTATCCGCTCGAAGCGGCAGGGTGTGGGGTCGATGAGAACGGAAAGAAATTCATAAAGGTAAAGAGTGTGCGATGGTTCACTAACATGGACTTTGCAGAACGCCACGAGGACCTCATTCTGCATCGCAAATACAATCCCGAAGATTACCCACATTTCGACAACTACGATGCGATAAACGTCGACATAACGAACGATATTCCCGCTGACTATGATGGCCCAATGGGTGTGCCTATCACCTTCCTAGACAAGTATAATCCGGACCAGTTTGAAATCTTGGGCATAACTGACAGAGATAACAATAGCGGCCTCAAAACCCGGAAATATACGCGGGAAGACGGGCCAAAATATAGCGACATGAACAGACGTGGCGCAATTCGGATTGGTGATCAATTGAAGCCAACCTACGCGCGGGTCTTTATCCGGAAATTAGCCCAATGAAGATCGTTCTGAAAGAAATAACCGTTCGTGAGTTAAGCGAAGACTACACCGACAACACCGAAGGCGGCGTCACGGGCTACGGCGGCAAGCTGGATATCCGGCCACCCTTTCAACGGGAGTTTGTCTACAAAGATGCGCAAAGAGACGCGGTAATTGATACGGCTTCAAAGGGCTTCCCCCTCAATGTCATGTATTGGTCTGTGCGCGAAAACGGTGAGTTTGAGATCATCGACGGCCAACAGCGCACCATTTCGCTTTGCCAGTACGTGAACGGTGACTTTTCGGTGCAGATCGGCTCGTTCAAGGAAAAGCGCGCGTTTCACAACTTGCAAGATGATGAACAGGAAAAGCTGCTCAAATACCCGTTGACCGTCTACCAATGCAGCGGCACAGACACCGAAAAACTTGAATGGTTCAAAACCATCAACATTGCGGGTGAGCAACTTACCAACCAAGAGCTGCGCAACGCGGTCTTTCATGGTGAATGGGTCACGGACGCCAAAAAATGGTTCAGCCGCCCAAACTGCCCTGCACAAGCTATCGGCTCCAACTATTTGACAGGCTCAGCGATCCGACAGGATTACCTCGAAAAGGCAATCACTTGGCACGCACCGAATGGTGACATTGAACAATACATGTCGGACCATCAAAAAGAGCAATCAGCGAAAGAGCTTTGGGACTATTTCCAAGCTGTCATCGAATGGGCGCAGGCCTGTTTTCCCAAGTATCGCAAGCAGATGAAAGGTGTTCCGTGGGGACCGCTCTATAACGAATATGGCCCCAACGTCATCGATGCAGCAAAGGCAGAAGATGAGGTAAAGCGCCTACTTATTGATGATGATGTATCAGCAAAATCAGGTATTTATAGCTACATCTTCGACGGCAAGGAACGCCACCTCAGCATTCGGAAGTTCTCCGAAAAAGACCGAACCGAAGCCTATGAGCGTCAAGGCGGTGTTTGCCCTGTCTGCAAAGAAACCTTTGCAATCACCGAGATGGAAGCCGACCACATCGACCCATGGCACGCTGGCGGCAAGACAATCGCGGCAAATTGTCAGATGCTCTGCAAAGAAGACAATCGCAGGAAGTCTGGGACGTGATTGAATTGGCGTTATCAGTGGCTTAGGTTGGACATGCCTCTAGATGGCCTCTTAGTACCATGGGTATGGTAAGCGTGCTTTTTTCAAACGAACTTCAACCATCAAAGACATTAGATGCCTCTCCATCTCGGAGATGACCGAGTGGTCTAGTTTCCGGTCCGATTGCTGGAAGGTTCCACCGGTAATCACACGGGATAAGCGGTTGAGTTTGATGTCCAGACCGCGCGTCGTCTCAATATCGTTGTCAAACAGTTCCAAATAAAGCTCAGGCAGGGTATCGCAGAGCGCGACTAGCCGTGCGCCGGAAGCCTTCTGTTCGTCACATTCGTCAACGGACCAATAGTCCACCGCCAGTACACGTATTTCGTCAAGTAGTTCGACGATGAGAGATTCAAGTGTGTCGCGTGAAGCGGTCTTGTGATCAACGCGTTTACCGCGAAATGAAAACACGTGTTTCGCAACCGCCCCTGCCAAGCCGCCGAGGAAGGCGATGGCAAAAATTCCAAGGCCTTGAGCAATAGTTTCAAGCAACTGCTTTGTCTTTGGCTTCCTCGATATATTGCCAAATTTGGGCGATATAGCGGTTCTTGCGGGCTTCTGTCGTCGTGATCGACAAGCGTTTTTTCAGCACTTCGTGAGTGAAGCCATCTCTTACAAGACCACCGAACGCCTCCTCCAAAAAGGAAGAAGGATAGCCTACGGCCCCGTCGAGATTGATCTTAATTTCTTCTTCGCTTTCGTCCAAAAATTTCCTCAGAAACTCGTTTCTGAAGCGTTCGCCCGTCCGATTACCATCCTTAGGATGGTAACGGCCTGCAGGAACCCTTGAAAAGTCTTCAGCGATGTTGACAACCATCATGCCGCCTCCGTTAAATTTCTCTGAAAGCTCTGGATCGGGAAGATCCATTCTATCAGTGTACCACCTATATGGTGCTCGAGTGGTAAAGAAACAGTATCACAACCGTCCGCAAGTGTCACTTGTGCTTGACCACTTGTTATCCGCAGCGTTGAACCACTCACTTCTTTGACCGGGGCCTGTATATCCTTGAAGCCCTTGCCCCTCTTGTCGTCACCGGTTCTGGTTCGGGCTGCCTCCAAGGCTGCCTTCACCATAATTTCTTCCGGAGTATCAACAAGTTTCGTCAACCTTCCCAAAAGCTTACCAATGGTGACTTCTATATTCTCAACAAGGCCAGATGTTGGCAGCGTCTTGGCAATTCCATGTCCTTGATCATAAATAATGACCTTAAGCTCTGATCGATCAGCGTCCATTACAGCGGCTGCCCACCAACGTTTTCCACAGCTCGGGTATTCAAGCGAATATTTGCTTAGGTACGCATGATTTGTTGCATTGAGCATCGCCTCCGCCATGCTGCTGTGAACAAAGTCAGTAGTTTGAAACTCCTCAAAAATTTGCCTGACAGATTTTTCAAATCCAAGAAATTTTTCCTCATCGCAGTTGAGGCCAGACATTAACGGTATGGCGGTCCGATGCCCATGAACCGCTACTGCCGTTTCCTCCACCGCGCTTCCTTCCTTGAGATTTCCGATTAACCGAAAGACACCAAGTTGACGTAGCAATGAGATTGGCTCGCTGTCATCCTCGACCTTACCTTGATAAAATAACTCGTCGCCAGCGACACGCCGCAATCGGTCAATCTCTGCCGCTAAAATAATCGCGCAGCGCACAGAAATGGTTTCAAGGTTTTCGAGACCAATCGAGTAGTGAACTGGGGTGGTTTTTCGGTATTCGCGGCGTTTCATGATCTGCTTGGAAAGCTGCTTCAGCTCCAGAAAAAACTGGATCGTTTGGTTGAAATTGCGGTCAATTGACAGAACTTCCGGACACTCAAAGCTAACGACGCCGCGGAAACGCTCTGGCAACCTCTGAAGGCGGCCGAACAATATGTCCTTACGAATTTCCGCTCGCAGTGTTCGACGTGCGGCTAATCTCAACCGCTTTGCTTTCGCTCTCTGACACTCGTATTTCATGTTACCGCTTCTAAAATGCCAGCCGATCACTATTGCTAAACATAAACCACCAGACTTCAACCCATCAATGCGTTCGGCAGACAGCTTGGAACCTAGCTCCCATCGCCAAAACCCGGGTACCAAGCGTCAATAAAAAGACGGAATAAATTACTTGGCCGTTTCACCATTGAATCGCAAACGAAACACCTGTCCGACCTGAATATCCTTAGCGTCAATGCCCAACTCTTTCACGACGTAGCCTGAGTTACCCCACCGTCGGATGTTCCGCAGGTACCGATTGCCGTCACCATCCTCAAACAAGCAACGTATGTTGACGTTGTCTCCCCAGACACCAGCAATGGCCGTCACGGATATGCCACAAGGCAACCAATCAACTTTGTCATAGTCCCGAAAGTCGATCCCAATATCGCGGGCTTGGGCAAAACTCATAGTGTAATTCTTGTTGTCCAAGCGCATTTAAGTCCTTTCAGTTTACAATCCGTAGCCATGACTAAGGTCCGTTTCTCGCTCTCGGGCATTTTCTAATTCTGTTTCAACTGCCTCTCGGCGGCTTTCACTAATTTGAAGCTGGTCTCGAGTTG
>CAYZGF010000159.1:0-5440 GCA_964477595.1 uncultured Algimonas sp. | reverse complement strand
GATGCTCAGCCACTTGTTCGTATTCCGCCTGTTGTGCCGCCGCGCTTTCTGCAGGGCGATAATTCCGGCTATTGCAAAGTCCGCTTTGACGTGAGCCCTGAGGGTCAACCGTTCAACATAGAAATGAAAGTTTGCACCACCAGAATTCTCGAAAGCGCTAGCCGAAAAAATGTGCAGAAGTGGCGTTACAATCCGAAAATCGTGGAAGGACGCCCAACCGCACGGAGTGGTGTTGAAACGACAATCCGATTTAATCTCGAAGATGAACGTGGCCGGATTTTACCCGTGCCAAGTGGATACTAGGCTGGCTTTAAGCAGGTCGAAAATGGGTCGCACGCTACCTGCGACCTTTAATCCCATCATTTTCTCATCACTCACATGTGAGTAGAAAATGAAATAAATAGGTTCCTTAATAGGGCTTATAGCATTTGAAAATGCGATTATCGGTCAGCGAAATGTTGGTTGGGATCGCCAACAGCAAGGATGAAATGTTCATGACCTGCAAGACTTTAAATAATAAGTTTCGAAACCGCCTAGCAACATTACTAGGCGCAAGCGTCTTGGCCGTGTCCGGCATTGCAATCTCCGGTCTCACAGTTGCCGGTTCAGCCTATGCGCAGGATGAAGGTCGTCAATTTGATGCGAAATCCGGTGAAGCGGTGAACAATGCGCAAACAATGGCGACTGCCGGAGACAATCTCGGTGCCGTTAATGCCTTGAAAGCCGCGCTGAACTTACCTGATTTAAACCCGTATGAAAAATCAACGATGTATCAGATGCTGGGTCAGTACAGCTATGAGCTGGACCGGGCTGTCGAAGCGCAGCAATATTTTGAGAGTGCGATCAGTTCGGGTGGCCTGCTTCCGAATGAGGTTGATAATATTCGGGTTGTGATTGCGCAGCTCATGATCGGTAACGGTCAATACCGCGAAGGTGCGCAGCGTCTTGAAAATTACCTCAATTCAGGTGGTCAGCAAAAGCCACAATATATTGACCTTCTCGTCAATGCGTGGGTGCAGGCGGAAGATTATAATCGCGCTCTACCTTGGGCCGAAAAATGGTTTAATGCTGCCCGTCCGAAAGAGCGGAAGCATTTCGACCTCTTGAACTTCCTTTATAATAATCTTCGCATGCCCGGCAAACAGGCAGACATTGTCAAAGATATGATCGCCAAATGGCCAGATGATAAGCAGCTTTGGGACAACTGGGCTTCACTTCTCGCCAATGGCGGACGAGAGCAAGATGCCTTTGAAGTCAATAAAATGCTCTATCTTGGCGGCGCTCTGAATCAGGAATCTGATATCTTGAAAGTTGTTCAATATTACTCTTTCTACGACATGCCGTTTCAAGCTGCTGAAATTCTGGAACGCGAAATGAATGCTAATCGCATTGCGCGCACACCGGATAAGCTCAAGCAACTCTCAAGCCTCTTCCGCCAAGCGCGGGAATATAAGCGTGCCATTCCAATTTTGGAGGCTGCGGCCAGCCAGTCCGGCGATGCCAAGCTTTATGCGGATTTGGGCGAAGCGCTTTACAATGAAGGCTCCTGTCAGAAATCAGAAACTGCTTTCAGAGAAGCCATCAATCGCGGTTATGATGCCGGTAAATCCTGGATGCTCATTGCGAACTGTCGCTATGACCAGACCAACACACTGGATCGGTTGAATTGCGAAATGTCAGATGCACAAATGGCAGAAGCACCGATTACCAAGGCGCGTCAATCAGCGATCGAAGCGTTTAATAACGTGCCAAGCGGATCTCGCGTACGCAGCGATGCCCGTAAATGGGTGCAGTTCATTAATGCCGAGAAACAGGCTGTGGATGCGCGGTGTGAATTTGAGCGTAATGTCGAGCGCGAGCTCTGCTATCAGAAGATTAAGCAGGCCTATGATGCGGAAATCTTCACAGGCGGGTTTAAGCTGGAAGATGAAAATTGTGCCCAGTTTAAAGTCGATTATGATGCGGAATTCCGGGTAGTCACAACCGAAGAATAGACCCCGCAAATATCTGAAAAACCCGGCCATCGTGCCGGGTTTTTTTATGCCTGGATTTTGCCTGTTCGCTTAATTTGTATGCAGTCAGAATTTACTTGCCAAAAAGAACGTTATGATATAACGTTATAATATAACTGCAAGGGAGGTATTTCATGACACATATTCAGACAACGCCGCAGACAATGAAAGGTGAGGGGATTGCCCTTCAGCAAATCCAACAAACCGAACCAGTTTCGGGACCGAAGACAGCTTTTCGATATGGTGCAGCCATGCCGCTGGCTGCGATTGCAACAGTCGGCTTGATGATTTCCATGGCAGCGCTGATCGCGACGGAGTTTACACCGCAAGACAAAGTTGAGACTGCGAGTTTCGAGATAAATCCTCGTGTTGACGACATCCCCAATCCCATCCGAACCATAAGGTTAGACCCCTTGCGCGAGGTCGAGGTGCCGCCGCCGCCGCCCACAACTGGATATGTCCAAACAGCAGCGGTCGATTTGCCGATTGTTGAGGTGACCGGAAAGAAGGTGGAATTTGATACTGATGCATTGGATATGGGTGATCTTTTGAAGACCGTCCATATTCAACGGGAATTGGCACCCATTAATCGCTTTCCACCGGTTTTCCCCGCGCGCTTTTTACAGGGTAATGTGTCTGGCTATTGCAAGGTCCGCTTCGATCTCGGTCCCGACGGAAAGCCCTTCAATGTGAGGACAACAATTTGTACGGATAAAGGTCTCAAATCCGCGACGGTCAAATCCGTGAAAAAATGGATTTATGCGCCTCAAGTCGAAAATGGCCGTCCGGTCTCACGCTCCGGATTGGAAACTACAATCCGCTTTGACCTACAGGGTGATAGGGGAGAATTACTGCCCCTTCCGACCGGATTTTAGGGAGGAGAGCGTGACTATTCGAACAGCGATAAAAATTCTCCTAGCGGCGAGTTTCATGGCAGGCACGGGCGTAATGTCTGCAGTTGGACAGGAAGAGACACGGCAATTCTCAGCCAAATCAGGAGAGCAAGTCAATCGAACGTTCGAACTGGCGGGTGCGGAAAAATATGAAGAGGCTTTGGCCAATCTTGAGCGCTTGATAACTGAATCCAGTCTCATGGCTTATGAGCGCTCAACAGTTTACCAAATGATGGGGCAATATTTATATGAATTAGACCGCCCTATCGACGCGCAAAAGGCTTTTGAAAATGCAGTCGCGGCGGGTGGTCTTTTACCCAAAGAGGTTGAGAGCATCAAAATTGTGATCGCCCAACTCATGATTGGCAATGGTCAGTTTCGGGAGGGCGCGGAGCGGTTAGAGACTTATTTAAACGCAGGCGGGCAGGAGAAACCGCAATATATCGATCTGCTCGTCAATGCTTGGATTCAAGCTGAGGATTACCCCCGGGCTCTGCCTTGGGCAGAGAAATGGGCCGAAATGTCCGATCCAAAATTGCGCAAACATTATGATCTTCTGAATTTCCTCTATGTACAATTAGGTAAGCAGGATCAGCAGATTGAAATCCTCAAGATAATGATTGATCGCTGGCCCGAAGAAAAAACGCTTTGGGATAGTTTGGCATCCGTTTTGGCGTCTGCTGGTCAGGAAAAAGAAGCGTTTGAGGTCACCAAATTGATGTATCAATCGGGCCTACTGAAAACTGAAGATGATATTCTGACGCTCGTAAAATATCATAAATATTATGATATGCCCTATCAAGGTGCCGAACTATTGGAGGCGGAAATTCGCACCGGGCGCGTATCCGAAACGGCAGAAAACCTGAAATATCTGGGCTCTCTTTTCCGTCAAGCGAGAGTGCCAGAGCGGGCTATTCCAATTTTGGAAGCCGCCGCCAAACTTTCAAAGGGGCCTGAAATCAATATTGATTTGGGCGAAACCCTGTCACATGCAGGCGAGTGTCGCAAAGCCTCAACATATTTTGAAAGAGCCGTTCAAGCTGGATATGTGGAGGGGAAGGCGCGAATGTTGGTCGGTAATTGCTACGCAGATCAAGTGTCAAAATCGAAGCGATTGACCTGCAATATGACGGATTCGGATGTGGCAACTGCGCCTATTACGTTGGCTCGAAAAAATGCAATTGAGTCATTTGAGATGATACCCAGCTCATCCGATTATCATGCAGACGCTCAAAAATGGGTCTCATTTATCTCTGGAGACTTAGCGGCCTATGAAGGGCGATGCCGTCATGATTATATTCAACCCGATTTGTGTTTTGTTAAGATAAAACGCGCCTATGACGCGGCGATTTTCACGGATGGTTTCAAGTTGGATGATAAATCCTGCGAAAAATATGTAGCGAAATATGACGCGCAATTCCGAAATAATCGGTCGGAAGATTAGGCGGATGCGATTGGGTATAACGGGCTATGTCTGTCTTGTTCTTATGGCGGGTTTCTCCAGCCCCGCCATAGCTAAAATGCCTGTGCAGGCTGATCCGGTCAAAGTCTTATTATCTAAGCTGATTGCACCTAACCGGTATGACCCGCGGCCATATTGTGATCTTCGAATTATAGAGAACCCGCATAAGGACCGGAAAATCTATGTGCCTCCAAAGCCATTACTGCCGCCCATCAAGATTGAGATTATTTTTTAAAGGGAGGGAATACTCCAATATGTGACCTCGCTCCGCCAAGGCATATCTTCTCTATATTTGATCAATATTTCCTGACCGACTGTTAGTTTGCGATAAGTCTGAAGGTCTAGGGGGCGGGTGTCCAAAACGAATGTAGAGCTGTCTATCTGATCCGCATATTTTGCCGTGTCGAAACCCTCAACATTGCGAGCGGTTTGGTGAATATGCAAACCCTGATCCAAGGATTTCTCGCTATTATATATGAGCGCTTTTTCACGGTCATATCCATAGATGTAAGCGATACGGTAATGTTTTTTGTCTCTAAACGAGCGAGGTCTCGATCCAATTTTATCAAAGGAGTATTTTGAAACGATTATCGCTTTTGTTTCGACGCGCTTATCCTTGTTTAATACGGTGTCTGAAAAAACTCTTAGGCCCAGCAAAAGAAACAGTGCTCCGAAGAATAGCAAAAATAATTTATCTCTCGAAACATTCATCATCCTATTGAGCTCTTATTGGCAGCGCCTTGACGCTTACCCCAACCCAACACAATCCAGCGCAAAAGCATATTCAAGGGCCGTTTCTTTCAGGCTGTCATAGCGTCCGCTTTCGCCTTGATGTCCTGCATCCATATTTATCTTGAGCAGGATTGGCGCGTCGCCTGTTTGGTGCTCTCGCAATTTTGCGGCCCATTTTGCAGGCTCCCAATAGGTAACGCGCGGGTCGGTTAGTCCGCCTGTGATCAGGGCAGGGGGATAATCCCGCGCCGTTACATTGTCATAGGGGGAATAGCTGCGCAGGCGGTGAAACGCCTCTTCATCCGTAATTGGATTCCCCCATTCCGGCCATTCCGGCGGGG